>JBLMYN010000201.1:0-3604 GCA_050258305.1 Actinomycetota bacterium | reverse complement strand
CGATCCCTCGCGCAGATTGACGAGTTGCCGGCGCAGGCGTCCGAAGGGCAAAAGTGCGGCACGAAACTGCCATATTCCCACCAGGATGAACAAAAACCCAGACCCAAAAAATGTTCCCAGGTAGCGGTGAGGTATCAGACGTGTCTGATGGTGCACCACGAGGAACAAATAATGAAGAAGCGGAATCAGGCCAAGCGTCCAAAAAAAAGTTCCGAGAAGAACGCGCCCGCGAAATGAACGGAGCCAATTCATGAGTTGACCTTCATGCGATAACCCAATCCTCGCACCGTCTCAATGAACGCGGGACCGAGCTTACGCCGCAAACGGGCGATAAAGACTTCCACGGTATTGGAATCGCGGTCAAAGTCCTGGGAATAGATGTGCTCGGTGAGCTCGCCTTGAGAAACCACGCGCCCGCTGTAGTGCATGAGGTAGGAAAGCACGCGAAATTCATGGCTGGTCAATTTCACCTCAGCACCATCGAGAGTGACCTTTCCGGAGCGCGAATCCAGCACCAAAGCACCGCAGCGAATTTCAGGATTGAGCTGCCCGCTGGAACGGCGAATCAACGCGCGCAATCGTGCCAGCAGTTCTTCCATGCGGAAGGGCTTGGCCATGTAATCATCGGCGCCGGTATCAATTCCCCGCACCTTTTCGTGCCAGCTGCCACGCGCGGTCAGCACCAGCACCGGCATGGTCTGGCCGGCATCGCGCCAGCGCCGCAGCAGGCTCAAACCATCGAGTTTCGGCAGGCCCAGGTCGAGCACCACGGCGTCATAGCGTTCGTCGTGCGCCAGAAGATCAGCGCGGTCGCCGTCGGCGGCATGATCCACGGCGTACCCGGCCCGATCAAGCGCGGCAGTGAGCTGCTTCGCCAGGGATGGCTCGTCTTCGGCTACAAGAACGCGCATGATTCTACCTGCGTCTGACGGGACGCATTTCACACCTCATCATCTTGCTCACTCATTCCCATGCAAGCCAGCGGAGAGCGCCAGTACTCTCAATTTTCTCAAGGAAACCTGAACATCACCTGAACAACTCGTTCAGGGGCCATTCAAGCACGCCGCGCTATCTTCGGCAACGTTGAAAGAAAACAAAACGGAGGCAGCGAATGAAATTGATGAGTGCAGCGATCGCTCTTTTTGCCCTGGCGGGGCTGGCGGTGATGGCACAGCACGTCCACGGGGGCAATCCACACATGGGCTCAGGCCACATGTCCGGGATGACGCACGCGGCGGGCGCGCCGGTGAGTTATTCGGAACTCAAGAAGACTGTAACGGAACTGGACCGCGGACGAGAGGCGACGGCAAAGTACCAGGACGTGCGTGTGGCAGAAGCCGCCGGATATGAGCCGGTGGGGCCTGACGTTCCCGGTATGGGTGTGCATTTTGTTTTGAACCTGGAGCCGAGCGGGTTCGATATTGAGAAGCCTCCCATGTTGCTCTATCAGAAGAATCCCGCGGCGCCGGGCGGGTACACGCTGGTGGGCGTGAGCTATCTCTGGGATGGCCCGGAAGGCAGTGATGGGCAGCCAGAGAATCCGCCGTTTCCTAAAGCGCTGGCGCGCTGGCATCGGCATGGTAATATCTGCGTGCTGGCACATCTTGAGAACCCGCATGGGTTGACCGAGCAGCAGTGCCGCGAGCGAGGCGGCCGGTTTATCGCCAAGAGCCAGTGGATGGTTCACGCCTGGATCTGGAAAGATAACCCTGCAGGCGTATTCACCCCGGAGAACCCCACCGTGAAATGATCCACCGGAGCAGAGCGCTGGCGGAAGCTAGCCAGCGCTTCCCTGCCTTTGGACAGTGCGACGACGCCCCTGCCGACGGTCACAAGAGCGACTTTTTAAACGCAAACGAAAGCGGAGGGCCCCCTCCGCTTCCTCTGTTCCTCTGTGTTTTTCTTTTAGAACGACTGCCCGTTTTTCCCGTTGCGGATCAGCGCCAGGAACTCTTCCCTGGTCTTCTCTGAACTCCTGAAGCTGCCCAGCATGTGCGACGTTACCGCCGAGGAGTGCTGCTTCTCTACTCCGCGCATCATCACGCAAAGATGCCGCGCTTCAATCACCACGCCGACGCCTTGCGGTTCGATTGCGTTCTGGATGGTTTCCGCGATCTGTACGGTCAGGCGCTCCTGCACTTGCAGCCGCCGGGCGAAAATATCGACCAGGCGCGGAATCTTGCTCAACCCCACCACCCTGCCGTTGGGGATATACGCCACATGGACTTTCCCAAAGAACGGGAGCACGTGATGCTCGCACAGGCTGAACATCTCAATGTCTTTGACAATGACCATCTCGTCATAATTCACGTCAAAAAGGGCGCCGCGAAGGACGCTCTCCGGGTCTTCATCGTGTCCCTTGGTCAGATATTGCAGCGCTTTGGCCATGCGCTCCGGTGTCCTGGTCAAACCGTCGCGGTCCGGGTCTTCGCCCAGACGGAGCAGCAGCTCACGCAGCAGTTCTTCAGTGCTGGCTCCAGTCAATCCGGGCTGGTCAAAGATTTTCTTCACGGCTGTACTCACCTTGAATCTCCTAGTGGCGGATTTCCCTTCCTCCGGCGTATTCAAAAGAATTGAGCATGGTCTCCTCGATCCGTACCTTTTCCACCTGTGCGTGACGGAAATCCCGCGCCAGAATGTCGTAAATCCTTACGCAAAGGTTCTCGGTGGTCGGCACAACTCCCTTGAAATCCGCTAATGTATTGAGATTTTCGTGGCCAAAACGTTCCAAAATATTTGTGCCAACAAACTCATCCAAATCGACAAGATTGCACACCATCCCGGTGCGCGCGTCCACCTGCCCCGCCACCGTTACCTCAACCGCATAATTGTGCCCATGGCCGTGCGGATTGTTGCACTTGCCGTAAACTTCCATGTTCTCGCCGTCTGACATTTCCTCGCAATGCAGGCGATGAGAAGCGGAAAACCAGTAGCGGCGCGTCAGATAGGCCTTCATGCTTCTCCGTAGTAATCCACAAACAAATCCGGCGTCTCGTAAACTCGCACACGATGCAGTTCGGCGAGCCGCAGCTTCGGCTGGAGGCGCTGCCAGATGCTGATGGCCAGATTCTCCGTGGTGGGAATCGCCTTCGCGAACTCCGGCACCTCTTTGTTCAGGAAGCGATGGTCCAGGGCCTCGATTACCTCGCGATTCATGATCTCCTTCAGTTCTTTCAGGTCCACCACGAACCCTGAACGGCGATCCACCTGCCCTCTCACCGTGACTTCCAGGGTGTAATTGTGCCCATGGCCGTTCGGGTTGTTGCACTTGCCGAAGATGCGCCGGTTCTCTTCCGGCGTAAATTCCGGGTTGTGATAATAATGCGAGGCTGAAAACTCTGCTTTTCTTGTCAGAAAGACCATTTGTCTGGATTTACTCTTGAGTAGATGAATCCACCGCGCTCTGCGCTGCGTTTTTCGGGTATTCGCGCCCTTTCCATGTTACCGCGCCACGCACTCTGGAATGGAGCCATGATCGTACCAGAAGTGACGCAAAAAGAGGTAACCCAAAGAAAGACAATATGTTAGCGGTCCATGGAAAATGTGCTCGGCGAATGCGCAGCAGGAAAAGCGCATAGAGCGATGCCGCCGCTACCCCGGCAAT
>JBLMYN010000200.1:0-3518 GCA_050258305.1 Actinomycetota bacterium | reverse complement strand
ACTCAGCAGTCAGCACTCAGCATTCAGCCCTTAAACATCCTTTATCACATAGGCAAAAATTCAGACTCGAATCATTGAGCCACCCGCAGCGGTGGCTTTTGTGTTTAGGGAGACAGCCGTTAGCCCTTAGCCGTTAGCTTTTAGCCGGTTAGCCTTCAGCCCTAAGTTGAAAGCGCCCCCCTAACTGCCGTGCGCTGACGGATGACTGCTTGTCAGTATCTGCCTAACGCCTGAATTTATCCGTTCAATCAGCGCTCATCAGCGGTCAGGTTTCCGATTACGCGCGATTCCGGTGATCCGCGTTCATCCGCGCTGATCCGCGGTAAGTTTTCGATTTTCCGATTACGCGCGACCTGTCCCGGCGAAGCCGTGGATTACGCGCGATGTCGGCGATCACGCTTGTGCCGACAGCCAAGAATCACCCGATCACCCACTAATCCGCGGGCTCGCTTCTCCATTTTTTTCTTAACGCCTTTTTCAAAATCTCATTTCAATTCAAGGACAAACCACTGTGACCAGGGAAGAAATACTTGCCGCCATACGGGAGTGTGCTGAAAAGCTGGGGCGCACGCCCAGGTTTATGGAACTGCTGACAATGAATCCCAGCGTGAAGAGAAAGTCTGTCCGCCGTGAATTTGTGACCTACGCTCACGCGCTGCAGGCCTGCGGCCTGGAGGGGCGCGGCATCGGGTACAGCTATACCATGAAAACGCTGTTCCAGAACTGGGCCGGGGTGGTGCGGGAGATCGGGCGCCTGCCCAGCATGGCGGAGTACGAACTCTACAGCAAGTTCAGCTACCAGCCGCTGACGCGCCGCTTCAAGTCATGGCTGAACGTGCCCCGGGCGATGGCGCAATACGCGGTGAACGAGGGCCTGGAGCAGGAATTCGCCGACGTCCTGGAGATTGTGAAGGCGAAGCGGACGAAGCCGCCGGTTGTGGAGGCCCGGGCCTCGACGCAGGCGGGCGCAGATAAAAAAGGCGGGCCTCGATTACTGCGGCCCCTGATTGTGACCGCGGGCCAGATTTATGGCGTGCCGCTGATGAACATTCCGCTTGCTTTTGGGCCCATCAATGAGGCCGGCGTTCTGTTCCTGTTTGGCATGCTGGCGCACCGGCTGGGGATTATTGTCACGCACGTGCAAACCGGCTTTCCCGACATCCAGGCCCTGCTGCGCCTGGACGACAACACCTGCCAGATGGTGAAGATCGAAGCTGAGTATGAGAGCCGGAACTTCCTGGAGCATGGCCACTCGGCGAAAGACTGCGACTTCATTGTCTGCTGGATCCACAACTGGCCGGAATGTCCGCTGGAGGTGATTGAGTTGCGGGAAGTGTTGATGGAAATGGCGGGAGTGAAGGAAGCGCCGTGATCGCCGAAAAACCTTACCGCTGATGAACACTGATTGAACTGATTTTCACTGATCAAGCAAGAGCGTGAGATCAGATTTGCGAGAAAGCCAAGAGCCAAGGGCCAAGAGCCAACAGCCAGTCACAAATCGCCACTCACAACTCACAAATCACCGCTGGCTAACGGCTAATTGCCAATTGCTAACTGCTAATTTGCCATTTGCCAATTGCCCCTTCTCACGCTACCGGTTGCGGAGGAAACAGCACCGGCTTAAGCAGGACCTGGCGGGTTTCTTCTGAGGTGAGGCGCTCATCGGCGGTGTAAAACTCGGCGGCGCCGCGCGGGGATTTACGAATCGACAACATGCCGCCTTCGGGAGCGCCCGCGCTCTGGTTGTTTACGGCCGAGTAGTCATACCTGACCACGGAGTTTTCAAAGTCCGCCTGCAGCACCAGTTCCAGACCGGACGCGGAGTTGCTCACGCGATAAAGATTATCGCCTTCCGGGGAGAAGCTGGCGTCCGGCCGGCGCGCGTTAAATTCCGCCACATCGGCCTGCAATTCTTCGCCCAACTTGCGCCAGCGCTCGCGCGCGGCCTGGGCGAACTGAACTTCTTCATTCCGCTGAGATGGTGTTGTGTTGTCAGAATGTTGGCGGCGATAGTCCTCGATCCAGCTCATTTTATGTGGGATGAAACTTTTTGGAGGGCAGATGCTCAATCTGATAATCCAGCTTGCATTGTCAGGACGCTAGGGTATACTTGGCTGCCCTTTTCCACGGTCTTCCGGGCTGGATGAAGAAAGGGGTTTTTTGCTGGGTATATTGCATCGCAACGCGATACAATGTGGGCCCCTGCCCGATTGGTGGCTTCCGCCCACTCCGGAGATCAATTCATGAGCGCTACGCCGTCATCCACCGGCCATAACCGGGTAAGCCTGATTCCCTATGGCCTGAATGAACAGCATCCCAACAACTACAAAGATATTGTCGACGCCATGTGGGAGAACCGCGACAACCTGGGCTACGCCTGGCGCATTCTGCGCGATGGCTGCTGCGACGGTTGCTCGCTGGGCACCACCGGCATGCATGACTGGACCATGAAAGGCGTGCACCTGTGCGCGGTGCGGCTTGCGCTGCTGCGCTTCAGCACCATGCCGGCCATGGACTGGCGCGTTCTGGAAGATGTTGCGCCCCTGAAAAACAAGACAGAAAAGAAGCTGCGCAAGCTGGGCCGGCTGGCGGTGCCCATGATCCGGCGCAAGGGCGACAAGGGATTTCGCCGCGTGACCTGGGATGAGGCGCTGGACACGATTGCCGCCCAGGTGAAGGCGACCGATCCCAAGCGGATTGGCTGGTATCTGACTTCGCGCGGGCTGACCAATGAAGCGTATTACGCCCACCAGAAGGTGGCGCGCTTTGTGGGAACCAATCACGTGGATACCAGCGCGCGCATCTGCCACGCGCCCAGCACGGCGGGGTTGAGCTCTACCGTGGGCTGCGCCGCTACAACCTGTTCGTACTCTGACTGGATTGGCGCCGACCTGATCGTTTTTGTGGGCGCGAACCCGGCCAACAACCAGCCGGTGACTACCAAGTATCTTTACTACGCGAAGAAGGCCGGGACGAAGGTCTTTATTGTCAATCCGTACGAAGAGCCCGGGATGCAGCGCTACTGGGTGCCTTCCGTCACCGAGAGCGCGCTGTTCGGGACGAAGATTGCCGACGACAATTTCCAGGTCCACATTGGCGGCGATATCCCGTTCTTCTATGGCGTGATCAAGCACCTGATTGAAAACAACTGGATTGACCGCGAGTTCATTGCCGCGCGCACGGTGGACTGGGACAAGGTGGAAGCCAAGGTCAAGGGCCTCTCCTGGGAGGAACTGGAACGCGGCGCCGGCCAGACGAAGGCTGACATGTTCCGCTTCGCCGAGACGTTCGGCAAAGCGCGCCACGCCATTGTGGTGTGGAGCATGGGCATCACGCAGCATCGCTACGGCAGTGACAACGTCCGCGCGATTGTGAACCTGCAGCTTGCCAGGGGAAATATCGGGCGGCCGCACACCGGGCTGATGCCGATTCGCGGCCACAGCGGCGTGCAGGGTGGCGCGGAGATGGGCGGCATGCCGGCAGCCTATGTGATGGGCTTCCCGGCGACAGAAGAGAAT
>JBLMYN010000199.1:0-10130 GCA_050258305.1 Actinomycetota bacterium | reverse complement strand
CTTTGGCTTCGGAGAAGATTGCCTCGTAATACTCCAGAGGTTTCACAGTTGGCTGGTAAGCGGAGGACCAGAACCTTCCCGTAGCAACGTCGCGGATGTAGAAGAAAGTCCCCCACGAATCACGAGTAGTATCTTCACGCCACCTGGTTACCGCCACGTCCTTCCAGCGGCTGTATCCTCCACCTGCGTTGCTGACCATTACATGGTACTTGCCGTTCGAGAGCAACTGGACTTCCGGAATTGGGGTGTTGGCGCTGTGAAAGACTCGCAGCGGGGCCTCGAACTCATCCGTGACCCTTCCGGTTTCCGGAAGCGCGTCCTGAGCTGAATAGAGCGCCGTAGGTTTCGGAATCCTTTCCTGCAGGAGCAGCGTGGTGGCCTGAAAAATTGGAACCGATTCGAATCGGCGCTGCATCGGCCGGTCCAGCAGAGCATGGGAGATTCCTAACAAGCTCATGCCTTGGTGATGGGCCATATACGCCCGGACAATGGCGTTCGGCTGGCCCCGAGGCACTCGCGACGGAGTGTAGTCAACGGCTTCATAGAAACCGTATTTGCCTTCTGCTCCTGCGGCCTCAAGCCTTTGCAAGTTCGCACAGGCGCGAGCCGGAGCCACCATCAGCGCCAAACTCGAAGCATAAGGCGCGATCACCAGGTCCTCGGCCAGGCCTCGCTTCAGGCCAAGACCTGGAGACCCAAAGGCGCGATATTGATAGTTCATGTGCGCATCGATTGCGTTATATCCGGACTCGGAGATGCCCCAGGGCACGTTCCGTGTCAGACCGTACTCGATCTGCCTCGCCACCGCTGCCTTGCAACTTTCATCGAGAAGCGTGTTCTCGTAGGTCGGCATGACCAGCAGCGGCATGAGGTACTCAAACATCGAGCCGTCCCATGACAGGAGGGTTGGTCCAGCAGTGGAGTTGGTAAGCTGGCGGCCGAGAGAAAACCAGTTGTCTTGCGGAACCTGGCCTTGTGCGATTGCGACAAAACTGGCCAGTCTTGCTTCCGATGCCAGCAGATCGTAGTAGCTTGAATCCCTGCGGTGCGCGCTGACGTTGTATCCAATCGTCATTAGATGACGCGCCTCGTCGTAGAGAAAGTCGTAGTCGACGCGGGCAAACTCCTTGCACAGCAACGCGAGGCGCTCAATTTCTGCAAGCCGATTCTTAGCGCGACGGCTCGCTTCGCCGATAAGTGGTTTGACTTCATCCAACCACTTACGCAAGGCCGTGTTGCTCGAGCGTTCGATGACTGAGAAGAGCTCCAAATCCCATGTGGCCAACTCACGCAGAGTGGGAATCTTGTTTAACTGAAGTTCGTTCAGTTCGTCCGGCGGGAGTGACACCACAGGCCAGGGAGCGAGGAATGTCAAATCTTCAAGCGCAGACTGGCACTGGCGCGCGAGAGCGTCTGACCACCACAAGGCCTGGTTTTCCTGCAAGTCCTTAAAGCTGTCCCTGATTCGCGCAGTTGTTGAGACAAGATGTTCAAGACAGGTACGGACAGCCGACAACGTATTCGGCGGAGAAACGCACAAGCATTCCAACTCCTTCCTTAGCTCAGTGGCGTGGAGAATCGCAGGCTTTGTCAGGTCGGTATATTGAGAAGTGGCATCATTCACCACGTCCAGGAAAACCTCCAGAGCATCGAGAAGACCGCCAAACAGACGAGGAGCAAGTATTTTCTGGTCCACGAGCCCGACAAGGCCGGGCTCTAAAGTCAGCATGTGGGCTACGAGGTTGCCGCTGTCCACGGTAGAGACATAAAGAGGAGAGAGAGGTTTCAGTGTCTGCGTCTCATACCAGTTATAAAAGTGTCCCCGATACCGCTCCAATGACCCCATGGTCTCAAATGCCTGCCCGGTACGCTGGAGCAACTGTGCCGCTGTAAGATAGCCAAAATCGTAAGCCGAAAGATTCGCGAGCAACGCCAAGCCCATGTTGGTTGGCGAGGTGCGGTGAGCGATGGAGGAGGCCGCGTTCTCCTGGTAATTGTCGGGAGGAAGCCAGTGATCTGCTGTGCTGACAAACCTCTCAAAAAACGACCAGGTCTTGCGCGCGAGTTTCCGGAGGAAGACGGTCTGCTCAAGTGACAGTCTTACCGCGTCACGCTTGCGCGGCCGGCTGATCCACCATGCGATGGCGGGTGACACGAACCAGATCAGCAAAATTGGCGCAGCTATACCGAGGCTCAGCGGCCTCCTCACGCCCAGCACGATTGCAGTGGCCAGAGCGCAGGCAGGTGCGGCCCACATGCGACGGAAAGATTCTGCAAGGCCGGATTGACTCTTGTGCTTGTGCTCGCTTGACGCATTCCACTCCAAAAGTCCTCGGTGCGAGAAAAGCATGCGCCACATTGCGCGAAGAATCGCGTCAATACTGAAGTAGGCTTCATAGGGCATGCAGGCAAACATAAACAGCCCCTGGGCGGAGTGCCGGACGAAAGAGCGCGTTACTCCTGCCAGGTGCTGCCGTAGCGTCACGTCTTGTGCTTTCTGGAACAGGTCGAGGAGGAAGCCAAAAAAAATGGGAGCAAAGACCACGGCGAGGATCGCGAGGGTCCAGCCCCAGGCCGGCGACAATCGCAGCCAACTGAACAGCAACAGCAGAACCAGGGATGCCGGTACGAGGCTGCGCCGGAGATTATCCACGATCTTCCATCGCGAAAGGACAGAGAGTGGATTTTTCAGGCCCCGACGCTCAGGACCGGGCACACGAGGCAGTATCCAGCGGGCAATCTGCCAGTCACCGCGAATCCAGCGGTGACGCCGGGCCACATCGGCTTCATACGCCGGCGGATAGTCTTCGTAGAGTTGCACGTCGCTGAGCAGACCGGAATGTGCATAACAGCCTTCTATAAGGTCGTGGCTGAGAATGCGGTTTTCAGGAAACCGCCCACCGAGTGCCCGCTCAAAGGCATCCACGTCATAGATCCCTTTGCCGATGAAAGAGCCTTCGCCGAAAATATCCTGGTAAACGTCCGACACCGCACGCGTGTAAGGATCAATGCCCGGTTCGCCACCCCAGAGACGCGCATAACGAGAGTGATTTGTGCCCTCCAGACTCGCGGCAACACGAGGCTGCAGGATTCCGTAGCCTGCGGTAACGCGCTGCTTTGTCTCTTCGTAAACAGGCTGGTTGAGCGGGTGAGCCATTGCTGCCACGAACTCAAAAACCGAGTCCCGAGGCAGCTGCGTGTCAGTATCAAGGGTAATCACATAGCGAACGCTCCGCAGGACCGCCGTTCTTCCCACAATACGTGAAAAGTGATCCCCGGGCCGGCCGCGCAGGAATGAGTTCAACGCCTCGAGTTTGCCTCGTTTGCGCTCGTAGCCCATCCACAATCTTTCGCGTGGGTTCCAGCGACGCGGCCGATGAAAAAGAAAGAAAGTATCGGCTTCCGGGCTGCTGTACTTCTTGTTCAGATTTGCGATTCCCGCTTGGGCAATGTCCAAGAGGGTGTCATCTTCCGGCATGCTTTCGCGATCCGCATCAAGAAAATCCGTGAGCAGACAGAAGTGCACATGGTCATTGCGATTGGCGAGAAAGCGAACCTCCAGGGCTTCAACCAGGTCTCGAACGCTCGATGCGGTTGTCAGCAGAGTTGGAACCACGACAAGAGTACGCAACTCAGCCGGGATTCCCTGAGAAAAGTCCATGCGCGGCAGCAGGTTCGGAATAGCCAGCTTGGTCAGGAACCAGTTGACCACGGTGACGACAAACTGGCTGACAACGATGAAGGTGAAAATGCCGACAAAGGCGAGGGTTGAACCTCGCGTGCCGTTGGCGTGCGCTTTTACGATCAGGATTCTGGTCAAGAGGGCGGTGGCTACCGCGATCACACCCAAATACAGCAGCAACGAATGCTGCCGGCTCGCGGTTCGCAGCGAACGTGTGCTGGACCAGCGCGTCGCCACTGAGCGTTCGAGCGTCTCGCGCCCTTCGCCGATCAGATAAAAGCCGACATGTCCCGCCCGGATTTCATTTCTATTCCGGCTCTCGCGGGCCAGTTGAACTGCTTTGCCGGCTATCTCGCCCTCTGATGACTTACTGTTTCTGGCGATCTTTTCGACGACGTGCCGGTAGCGGTCGCGCGTGGCAAAACTCATTTTGCCGTACACACCCTGAGGATCTTCGCGCAGGGTGCGCTCGACGATGCTCATCGTCTCCACAAACTCGCGCCAGTCGGTGGCATCCAGGAACCTGAGACTGGCAATGCTGTTGCTGATCGAAACCTGGTCAGTGGCTTGCCTCTGGTTTTCCGACCGCACCAGTTGCTCAATCGTAGATCCGGACTCCGAGAGTCGTTGTTCAATCCATGTCAGCGGCAATGCCAACGCTGGCCCCTGTCCCTGCAAACGGCGCGCCAACTCGGCAATAAACGAACTTACCATCGGAGGGTTTGACCGCGCCATGTCCGCGATGACAAGAATCAGGTTCTTGGGGTCCTTTTCCGCAACCTCCGTCATCTTTTCTGCCCAACCGGCAGCAAGGTTGCGGTCGATCCGGTCGGCGGAGAGTTCCGCGGCAACGCGCCTGAGATTCTCAATCAGCGCAAGCCGCAGCATGATGGGAATGGCCCATAGCTCACCCAGTTTCAGAGCAGTGACGGTCTGGTAAGTTTCCACGAACCCGCTGAGACTCTCAGGATCCACCCGAGCATCACCGTGCGAAATCGCCTCCAGGGCCAGGTCATACACCCGCGGCAAACCTGCCGACGCCCCCTTGAGCAGGCGAGGAAGCGTCTGGCTGTACCCTTTGGGCAGATGTCTCCTGGCTGTCCGGATCTGCTGTTCGATCAAGTAGAAATTGTCAAGCAGCCATTCGCCGGCGGGTGCGATGCGCCGGTTCGCTTTGATGGCTGTGGTGAGGAGATGGCAGGTTTCCTTCAGGACTTTTTCGTTATCCGCTAGTCGCTCCAAGAGATGATCTGACGCAGGTCCGCGAGCCACCGAGTGAGAGGCGGCCAGGAGCCTGCCATGTTGCTTCATCTGCTCTCTGCTGAACAACTCTGAGCGTAGAGGTGCTTCTTCTCCGTCAGGCTTTGTCTCCCAAATACTTTTGCGCAGGCGTGTCCCAATTTGAAGCAGATTTCCCTGTCTCTGGCGGCTATTCAACGAATCATCTCTTTAACACAATATTGTCAGCTTCGGAGAGAAAGTAATCTGATCAAAACGACTCACCTTGGGTTTGCAGAGCGGCATCGATTTCCTTCTACCGAATCTCGTGAGCCAAATTGCAGACCGGGTCAACTCCGCGGCGGCCCGGAACTCCGGTAGCTGCCGTCTCCAGGTTCGACTCGTCGCTCCCGGATCTCGATCCAGATTGCCAAAGCCAGCAATGCGGTTCCAATCACAGCGGCAGTCAAAATGGCATTCATATTTGCCTCCCAGCAAACAAACGCGTCTGAAAAAACAAGGCGATTACTGGGTTGCGCCACTCAGTAACCGACGAACTCTTCGCAGCGAACCTCTTCTTCGCTCACACCGGCGACTTTCAGCATCTTCAGCATGGCGTCAACGAAGGGCGGTGATCCGGCCACATAGCAGATCGCGCCTTGAAGACTCGGCAAGTACTTAGACAACATCTCCCGGTTGATGAACCCGGTTTCTCCACTCCACAAGTTACAGGACTTGCCCGCAGCCGTCATTGTCGGAATGAATCTAAAATTCAGCGACTTTTTCTCCAACTCCTGCAGTGACTGAAGGAAAGCCGCAGTATCAGGGGAATGGTTCGAGTAGAAGAGATATAGGTGCGTTTTAGAGTTCTGTATTGCGTGGCGGATCATGCTGGAGAAAGGCGCGATGCCGATTCCCCCCGCCAGGAAGACCGCGGGTTTCGATCGATTGGGGTGCAGCGTAAAGGATCCGAACGGGCCGTCCAACTCGACCTCACTGTGGACGGGGAGGCGTTGCAGTGAGCGCTTGAAGGCCGTGTCTCGTATCCGTGTGACAACCAGCAGGTGTTGGTCGGCGGGCGCGCTGGCCAGGGAAAAAGACCTTATGCTGCCGTCGGGATCGGTTTCGGGAGGATTGATCAGAGTAAGGTCAACGTATTGCCCGGCCTCAAACTGGAATCCCGGTGGTTTGTCGAAGTAAAAAGCCATGCCGCCGTTGCTGCATTGTTCTTTGTACTTCAGCCGCGTTTTGTATTCTGTCGCAATCATGCTCGTCATTGTCGATATGCTGTGCAGCCCCTGATGTAATCGAAAGACACAAGAGCGATGCAATGCCCGGCGGTGTGATGACAATCCACTTCGCCAATGAATATTGTGCAGGAACAACTGAGCAAAACTGCACGTCAGTCATCCTGGTGTCGCGTACTGGAACGCGCAAATCTGGTTCACCTTCTTCGTATCCATCACATTTATCGTCGCGGCACTGAAATCTTTACATGATCGCGAGCGGCAGCTTTCTCGTAGTAGACAACCTCACGGGCATGCCAGACGAACTGCTCTTGCAACCATGCGATCTTCTTCTCAGTCAGCTGCGCATCGCGAACGCCGTCAGGTGTGTATGCCAAACCGTTGTCCGCAATTCCTGCAGACAACGGTTTCCATCTCGCGCATAGAGGTCGCTTGCGCAACTTTCGTCAGTCGTCTTGCAATGTCGGGCTTTACCAGCGTGGGTCCCGGCGCTGCCGTGGCCCGCGATCGCCACTGCCGCCATCGCGAAATCCGCCGCGCTTAACCTGAGGTCTTGCTTCGTTGACGGTGAGTGCTCGCCCGCCTGATTCCTTGCCATTCAACGCTGCCATGGCTTTTTCAGCCTCGTCGTCATTTGTCATGGAGACAAAACCGAAGCCCCGTGATCGTCCTGAATCCCGGTCTGTGGCGAGGCTCGCGCTCTCGACTGTGCCGTAAGGCTCGAATAGTCCCCGAAGTTCCGGTTCTGTCATTTGGAAAGAGAAATTGCCGACGTAAATCTTTTTCACGTGCGACTCCTTTTATCTGTATTCAATTTGGGCTGTACTCAGGCAGAAATAGGCAGGTCGAAGTGCGGAATGTGTGTCTATCTGAGTCGAGAACAACTAGCTTTCTTTACTTATATTACACCAGAAGCTGCTCTTCTCGGCGCAAAATCTAAGAATCTTGAAGATTCAGTTCTCTGAGGGCTGTCTTCTTCTTCGTAGTAACAACTGCATTTTTGGAGGTCGCAATTGCCGAATCGTCTTGCTCCTTCTGATTGCAGTTTGCGTTGGCCACGGGGCTGAGACGCACATCGCAGGCGAGTTTCGCATCAACTTCGTTTGACATTGTGCCACCATCAGCGTAACCTCAACACGGAGCGAGTATTCTTCCTCACTTTTCAGGTCCTCTGAGCTAAGTCAGACCATCTGAGTTTTCCAACCTTAGTCGTGCCTTCCACGGAATATGGTCCTGTTTGCGAGTTCACTGGAGAAAATTGGGGATCCTGGGTCTGCCGCGTTTTGCCCCGTGGACTAAAACGACCAGCAAATCGCGGGCGAGTTGAATATCGGCAGGGACAACGTTCGAAGCTGTGTGGTATGGCTGACGCGCTTTGCTTACACAATACCCGGGGCCGCCGCCTTGGGGCTGCCCGCTCGACGACAGCAGCAGAATGAAGTCGAGGGATTTCTGACTCGCAGCTTTTGGGAACGAATCGGCGGGAGTCAAGGAGGTAATATGCGGTCTGAGTATGTATTTGCCGCGGTGAAAG
This sequence comes from Actinomycetota bacterium, assembly GCA_050258305.1. Taxonomy (GTDB): domain Bacteria; phylum Acidobacteriota; class Terriglobia; order Terriglobales; family Acidobacteriaceae; genus Angelobacter. The sequence goes on along the minus strand of JBLMYN010000199.1, from coordinate 2,449 downwards.
AGATAGAAAACAGGTTCATGCTGTGCAGAGTGGCCTCAATATCCACCCGCCGCCTGCATATAGATTCCACCAGATCCTCAGATACCATCAACAAGTCGCTGAACTTGATTGCTGCCGGCGATAAAGATGCCAAAGCTGAGTCATCCGATGGGCAGGCTATAACCGCCAAAGCTACCTAGGGATACATCGGTCGAGGCGTTCGAGAGAGCTAAAACAAGGAGCATGTGTGAAGAAGCTTTATGTCGGTAATTTCTCATTCAGCATGACAGATCCCGAACTGCGGTCCCTGTTCGAGCCGTATGGAAAGGTCGAGAGTGCGACAATCGTAAGAAATCCAGATACAGGACGATCACGTGGTTTCGCGCTTGTTGCTATGATGGAGGATGCCGACGCTGAAAAAGCCATGGCTGGGTTGAACGGCCATGACGCGGGCGGAAGATGCCTGACCGTGAACGAGGCGAGGGCGCCAAAATAGGCACTACCCAGCGAGCACTGCACCGTGAAGAGATCATCATGAGGAGAAGCTGAACTGCAATGGCTGCAAGCGATCAGCCTTTGGGAAACGATTCCTCCGTACAGGAGGCTCGCACCATATTTGCCTCATTGCGGGCACTGCTCAGGGATTACGAGGGTGATTTTGTGGTCAAGGCCGACAAACCCAATCATTGCTGCCTCGAGACCCGGGCTCCCAGTCTCAATGGTCGGCGGCTGCTTTTTGCCTCTGCCAAAATCAAGAAGAAATACGTCAGTTACTATCTTCCACCGCTCTTCATGTTTCCCGAACTGTCAATTCGCATTTCTCCTGCCCTGCGAGAAAAGTTGCAGGGACAATCCTGCTTTAACTTTACTGCTTTGGACCAGGACTGCGTTGCTGAGCTAAAACGATTGACGCAGGCAGGCTTCTTCGCCCTGAAGAGCAAGGCACTACTCTAAGCAACCTGCTGACTCGTTCAATCGAACGTGCCCTCCCCTATGGGTCAATCATTTTCCGCGCAAAGGGATCTCCGTCCTGTAGAATGGAATAATGGTCATTAACATTGATCCGAAGATCGAATTGCTCAACAAAACTGCCGAGTACTACCGCCGGTCACTCGCAGATTATCCGCAATTCGCGAGGACGGAACGCAAGCCACGCTCAAAGAAACAGCTCGAACAAAGGTTGCAGATGATCCTCAAAGAGATTGACTCGCTGAAGCTCACGCCCGCTTCGTAAGCTGTTCTGATTTGTCCCGGAATCCGCAGGTTAGAGACATGGCACGCCTTTCTGATGGTAGCCCTGCGTGTGAATCCCACTCAGCAGATGCGCTCTGGCAACGCCCTGCGGGAAAGGCTCTTTTGGCGCACCACGACATTTTCGCAGAGGAAGGCGACCCGTTCCACGCGGGTCCTAAACCATACGTGAACGACATTGAAAGCAGCGCTCCGCGCCGCGACGATGAAGGCGATTTTGAAGACCTTGCTGCGACTTTGGAAAACGAAGGAATCGACGTTTCCCCGGATGGGATACTCCCATCAGAGCGCAAGAGAACGCCGGACTCGGAACTGGACGAGGCGGAGAACATTGACCTGGGCCCTGCAGAGGAAGTGCTGGACAAAACAAATGATCCGGTGCGGCTTTATTTGCGGGAGATGGGATCTGTTCCGCTTCTCACGCGACAAGGAGAAATCGACATTGCCAGGCGATTTGAACGCGGTCACCTGCGCGCGCTCAAAGCCATATCACGCTCGCCCCTCGCTATCCGGGAAATCATCACGCTCGGCACCGACCTGCAAAGGGGCGTCCGCTCCATCAAAGAGGTTGTGGTTTTCGATGAAGAGAACGTCACCGATGAAATTGTTGCTGCACGCCTCGAATCCACTCTGGCTGTGATCCGGGGAATAGGTGCGCAATATCACAAGGGACTCGGACTGGAAGAGAAGTTGGGGAGTGTGAGCCGCAAAAAGAATCCTAAGCTGCATCGCAGATATCGGTGGCGACTGGCCCGCAGTAAGGTTGAGGTATCGCGAATGTTGCGGGGCCTCAGATATACCCAGCCCGAACGCAAACGGCTCATCGACAGGGTAACGGCGATCACCGAAACCATGCGGGCGCTGGACCGCCAGATTCTCGCGCTGGAAAAGAAACAGCAGAGCACGCGGAATCAGCTATTGCGTGCGGAGTATGAGCGGGAGCAGCGAAACTGCGCCACTGACCTGAAGAGACTTGAGCAGGAAGCCGGCGTTACATTTCAGGACCTGCGCCGTACGCAGCGCGAGATCATCCAGGGGAATGTGGATGCGGAATATGCCAAACGTGAACTGGTGGAAGCCAATCTGCGCCTCGTAGTCTCGATCGTAAAAAAATACAACAACCGCGGCCTGCAGTTTCTGGACTTGATCCAGGAGGGCAATATGGGCCTCATGAAAGCAGTTGACAAATTTGACTACCGCCGCGGGTATAAATTTTCCA
>JBLMYN010000198.1:0-4366 GCA_050258305.1 Actinomycetota bacterium | reverse complement strand
CCGCTGACCACGTCGGCGCTGACGCCCGAGTATCGGCGGGAAATTGTCAGAGTGTATGCGAAGAGGGCGCTGATGAAGGCGGCGGGAAATTGATTTGTCCCGAGCGGAGCGAGGGAACTCTACCCGCTGCGACGCTTTTCGTTGTCCAGAGAATCAAGGCTGCACAAGTGGAGGAGAGGTGCATCGTGGCGCCCATGTTGTGGGAAGCCGGACCTGTAAATGCTGGTTTTCGCAGGGCTCCTTCGCTTCGCTCGGGATGTTAGAAAACCATGACCATCACTGACTGCCACATCCACATCCAACCCGCGGAGATGTTCAAGACCGCGGCGCTTGAGGTCATGAAAAAAGCGCGCGGCCACTATGACGATATTCTCGAATACTGCCGCTCGCCGAAGGCTTTGCTCAAGTATCTGGACTCGATCGGTCTCGACCGCGCCGTGCTCATCAATTATGTCGCGCCGGAGACCATGGGCTTTACGCACGAAGTGAACCAGTGGGTGGCGAATTACTGCAAAGAGAATCCGCGCAGGCTGATTTCCTGTGGCAGCGTGCATCCGCGGCACAGCCTGAACGTGCAGAAAGATATCGATGAGATCGTGCGGCTGGGGATCCGGCTGATCAAGATTCATCCGCCGCACCAGTTGCTGTATGCCAATGACTATCTCAGCGGTGTGAAAGAGCTGGAGACCATCTATCGTGCTGCTGAGGCAAACGGTATTCCTGTAATGGTGCACACGGGAACGTCAATTTTTCCCGCAGCGCGCAACAAGTACGGCGATCCTATTTATCTCGACGACGTGGCCGTGGATTTTCCCAAACTGAAAATCCTGATGGCCCATGGCGGAAGGCCGATCTGGATGCAGACAGCTTTCTTTCTTCTGCGGCGCCACCGCAACATGCACCTGGACATCAGCGGTATTCCGCCGAAGCAGTTGCTGAAATATTTTCCCCGCCTTGAGGAGATCGCGAATAGAACTTTGTTCGGCACGGACTGGCCGAGCCCTGGCATTCCCGATATCAAACAGAATCTCGACCAGTTCCGCGAACTCGACCTGCCGCAACAAATCAAAGACCAGATCCTGAGCGGAACGGCTCTTGGGATATGGCCGGAATAGTTGAAACAAAGGCGCGGACTGGCCGCGCCTCCGCTGTAAATCGTCACTTCAAACTGTTGCTCTGCGTCCGGCAACAAGGTGCCAGATCAGCGCGATGACCGCCAATGCCAGCAGGATGTGAATGAACCCGACGGTCACGTGGAAGGCGATGAAGCCCAGGATCCACGCGATGAACAGAATGAGCGCCAGCAGCAATAGCATTTTTTTACCCCCATGTCGAAAAGGTCATTGGGTGATTCGATGGGAGCCTGTATGGTGCTGTTGCTTTGTTTGCGAGAGTAAAAATTTCTGCAGCGGACAACCTTCACATTTCGGAGTACTCCTGCAGTACAGGTTGCCGGCGCGGACAATGAGCGCGTGGAGTTCGTTATAGTGCTGCGCCAACTCGCTTCGTGATCTGCGGCTCATGCGCGAGACCGGATGCCGCGGATCAGCTCCAGCTTTGCTGATGGCGAGTTTCCCGGGAACCGCACCGCTCAGCGCAGTTTCCACCAGGATTCTGATGTCGTCATACCTGGTTTCGGCGCTGATGATTCCGTGGCGCTCGAAGACGCGGCGCGTGTAGGCGTCCACCACGAACACGGGATGATTGCCCGAATAAAGGAGAATGGAATCGGCCGTCTCCGGTCCCACGCCGTTCAAGGAAAGCAGCTCTGCACGCAGCTTTTCGGTGGGTTGGGCGAACATGCGGTCGAGCGAGCCGGAGTAATTGGCATCGAGAAAGGCGATAAACCTTTTCAGCTTCTGCGCTTTCTGGCGGAAGTAGCCGGAAGGCCGCACCAGTTGCTCAAGTGTTGTGATGGGCACCCTGCGGAGTCCCGCGATGCTGAGAACGCGCGCCCGTCTCAGGTTGGCAATGGCCTTCTCGACGTTGGACCAGTTCGTGTTTTGCGTGAGGTAAGCGCCGGCAATGACTTCCAGCCGCGATTGCGCAGGCCACCAGTTTTGCGGCCCCCATCGGGCGAGAAGAGCGCGGTAGTACTTGAGGAGCTCAGGATTGGAAGGCACAAGGCGGCACACAGGCACGAACTTGAGGTTGACAATTGATCGGTCCGGCAGCCTGGGAATGCAAAGTCGGCGAGTGCGTCATCAACTACTAAAGTACCATGGGCCAGCGTGGAGCCACTGGCGGCCCTGGTTCGCGTCCGGCGGAATTCCACGAACCGAAACCTGTCGGGAGTGAATCCAATAGCGCGGTGTTTCATGGAACAAAAGAGCATTCGTGAGTTTCTGGAGTATTACGAGAAGGTTCGACAGCGTACGCTGAAGGTAATCGCCTGCATTCCACCGGAAAGGTACGACTGGAGCTATCGTGACGGAAAATTCAGCTTTGCCGATATCATTCGCCACATCGCCGCCATTGAACGCTGTATGTATGGTGAGAATATGCAACGAAAACCCAGCCGCTATCCCGGCCATGGCAGGGAACTGGCTGACGGGCCGGAGAACGTCATGGAGTTCTTCCATCGCATGCACTCCGAATCGATGGAGATTTTCGGGAAGTTGACGGATAACGATCTGCAGCAGAAGTGCATTACGCCCGGCGGTACGTCGATTACCATCTGGAAGTGGCTGCGGGCCATGGTGGAACATGAGATTCACCACCGCGCCCAGATCTATACGTATCTGGGCATGCTGGGCATTGCCACGCCGCCAATTTACGGGCTGACTTCGGAAGAGGTGCGCGAGCGCAGCACGGCGCAAGCTCACTCCTGATGCTCACGAAACCACGGTAAGCTTGTTGCGCATGCCAATTGCCTATCTCACCCTGGAAATTCACATTGAAGGCGCGCATTCACTCAAGGACAAGCGCCAGGTGCTTCGCAGTGTCAAGGACCGCTTGCGGAATACATTTAATGTGTCCGTTGCGGAAATTGACGCTACAGACCTGTGGCAGCGCGCCACGCTCGGGGTCGTGAGCATTTCCGATTCGCGCGATTACCTTGAAGGCCTTATGCGCAACGTGGAGCGGGAAGCTGTTCGTGTCGCGAACAATGCCGGTGGTGAGGTGGTCGACTCATTTCTCGACTATCTTGAAAGTTGATGCCCGTTATGGCCAGTTATCGAGTGCCTATTTGGGCAATCTGGCAACTGAAAATCCCAAATCTCGGTCAGCCGCTTTAATTCTTCAATTGCCGGCCCACACAGTCAACCGATACGGGAATCCGCCTATTCCTTCCCTTCAGGTTCTCTGATATTCTCTAGAGTTTTTGGCTGGGGCAGATAAATGCCGGAACAACGTGGCAGGCAGCACCACATGCAGCGCATTGTGGAGGCGCTGAAAGAGGAGATTGGCTCCATTATAGAGGGCGAACTGGGCGACCCTCGCATCGGGCTGTGCACGGTAAGCGAGGTCCTGATGAATCCGGACGGCAAAAGCGCCCGGGTGTTCGTCCAGGTACAGGGCGACGACCGTGAACAGCAGCAGAGCCTGAAGGCGATTAACGCGGCGAAAGGTTACATCCGGCGCGAGCTGCTGGAGCGTATGGGAGTGCGTCACGTTCCTGATCTGAATTTTCTTCTTGATCGCTCCCAGGAGTACGGCACACGGATAGACGAGTTGCTGGGCAGGATCAAGAAACGAAAGAAATAAGCCAAATGAACGAACTGCAGCAGGTGTTGCAGGAAATCGAAAAGCGCAACAGCTTTGTTGTGACTTCGCACGCGCGACCGGATGGCGATGCCATCGGTTCCTCACTGGCCATGGCACAGGTCCTTCGCGCCATGGGCAAGCGCGCCGATGTGGTGCTCGCGGATACAGTGCCTGTCCTGTATCATCCGCTCCCCGGTGCAGATAAAGTGTTTCACGCTTCTCAGGTAAACGGGCATTATGAAGCCGCCATTGTGCTGGAGTGCGACAGCGCGCAACGCACGCGCATACATGGGCTGGACAGGTATTTTCAAATCAGCATTGACCATCATGCCAGCTCGAGGCCATGGGCCCATCTCAACTGGGTCGATCCAACAGCGTGTGCCGTGGCTGAAATGGTCTTCCGGCTGGCCCTGGCGGCGAAAGTAAAGATCACACCTGAAATCGCCACGTGTCTCTATGCCGCGGTCCTCACGGACACCGGTTCGTTCAGCTACTCCTCCACCAATGTTCACACTTTTGAACTCGCCAGGTGTCTGGTGGAGTATGGCGCACAGCCCGCCGAAATCGCGCAGCGCGTGTACTATTCGAGTCCTCTGGCCAAAATGCGGCTGCTGGGCGCCTTCATGATTCAGAGAAGTCAGAGCCGCGCCCAGCAGCC
>JBLMYN010000197.1:0-4682 GCA_050258305.1 Actinomycetota bacterium | reverse complement strand
AAGCTCATACCGTCCCGGCTGCAAGCTGTTCGGCGGCACGGCGATGTTTGCCATATCTCCAGGCACGTTGGGCAAAGCAATCCGTTGCTTCACTGTCCCGGTTTCCGATATCACACGGGCCACATACGATACATACTCGCCGCTCCGGTTATACTCGACTCCCAGAGTGATCACTGCGCCTTGCGGAACCTGCACGAGATTGCTCTCACCGGCTCCATGCGCGATCCCCGTAAGAACAAAACGGTATTCGGGCCGTAAACCCTGCAGGGAGGCAATCTTTTCTTGCTGCCGATGGATTGTGGTGGCCTGATAAGCAATGCCGCCAAAACAGAGCAAGAGAGCAAACGCCAATGCGGGGACTGGACGAAGCCATCCAGACACGGCGGGAAGCAGCCGCTCGCGCCACGATGGAACCGGCTGCGCTGCCAGTTCGTGCTTTTGTTCCAGGGCCACTTCGTGGCCGGCATCCATAAATTCCGTCCCGAAGGTCACGGCCTCCAGGCACTCGGCGCAGTCAAGGTAGTGTTCTTCAAAAGCGCGGCGTTCCTCAGCGGTCATTTCGCGGAGCAGGTAGCGCTCCGTTGCGTGCTCGTCTAATGCCTGTTGGTGATTCATCGCGTGCGTTGTCATAATTTTATTCCTATCTTGAACTAATTGGCGCTCCCTTTGGTCAAAAGCTTTCTGGCGCTGGTCAGTGCGCGATGGAGCAGAACGCGCAGGTTGTCCCGTGTAATTCCAAGTTCCCGGCAGATTTCATCGCGTTCCTTTTCATCCATGAAAAGGGCGATCAGAATTTTTCTGTCTTTTTCTGCAAGCTTGTCCAGAACCCACCGCACGGTTTGTTGCATCTCAGCCTGGCGAGCGGGGCCGTCTGCGGTGGCGCGTTCGTCAGAGACGTTTGGAAATTCGTCGTTTCCGTCCTGCCAGTGGCGCCATTCCCCGCGATCGTATTCCAATTCGACGCGCTCGCACACTCCATACACGAAAGAGCGGAGGCTCTGCGGGTTTTGAATTTTGTCCAGATAAATGGCCTTCAGAACCCGGTACAGGGTTTCCTGCCGGATGTCGCTTAACGGAGCCTCGGAATAGCCGTCACTGCGCAGCTTGGCCTTGAGCAGGGTATTGAAGTACTCGACAAAATGAGCTTCGGTCTCGGCTCTGCGCGCCCGCAGCCGAGAAAGATAATCTTCATTGAATTGATAGAGTTCCACGTTGGCAGTGCTCCCCCAGTATACTGCAGGCGCGGGGGAGGATTGCCTGTCTGCCGTTCGCGCTGTGACGCGGAAACGGTAAACCGTACCACGTGCTTCGGCTGAGTTGGACCCTGCTTTGGCCGATCGGGCTGACACCGCTGGTTCTCTCATTCGGCACCCCTCGTGCACAGTTGGGGCGCATCAGATGTGGAATAGTGAGCCGGTTGCGCGTCATGAATGGCGAGTGCAGAAATGGCCGTAGCCGACGTAAGAAGTCTTTTTTCAGGTGCTGAAAGCGTTCTGGTTGCTGACTCGATTGAAGGCGCGACCAGGGCAAGACCGGGCCATGATCCATCCGCCTGTTGCATTTTCCGCAGAGCGGCGGCAGCCAGCCACGCCCGCTGATTGCGCATGCGTAATAGGATGCGTAACAAAAGCGCCTGCTCGTATGCCCCTTCCATATCAAATTGGACAGCACACTGGCTGACAAGCTGTAGTACGGGCCATGGGGCCAGGCCGGCTTCCCAGTCCAGAATTTCCGAGCATGTGTAAAACCGTGAGGACTTACAGGCCAGCGTCGAAGAAAGGTCATCTCGCAGGCGAGATGACAGAAAATCTCCTCCAGCGCGGTCGCATGTATTCAGCGCACGTAAGGCCGTTACAGTGATCTCAGGGTTGCCCGGGTCGGCCGGATCGGTTCCGGGGTGTGCGGCAAAACCTCCGTCGGCCTGACGGCAGCGCAACAGAAAATCAATGGCCGCGTGCGGGACCGGGCGCTGGTGAAAGCGCAGTGCAATGATCGTCCAGGAAGTCGTAAAGGCATCGGCCCGCTCGCTCCCGTTCTCGCTCCAGCCCGAGCCGGGAATCTGCATTCGCTCCAGGTAGGCGAGTGAATCTTCAACCTTATTTCGTGGAAAGCTGGCGATGTACTCAGATGGGAGCCCGGAGAGACGCTCGAGTACGGCGGCGGTGATCCAGAGCCTCACAGCGGACAGGCTAGCGTCCACCAGGCAGCTATTCCACTCCGCAGCGAAAATCCATCCCAACCCTGTGAAAATGGAATCGGCAGACGAGGCTCTCGTGAGTGCACCGTGACATGATGGATGTGGCAGGGGCATCTTGCTGCGCCGTCTAGCTTCTCCGGCCGCTCCTCCATCCATCACCCTTGCTGTGCGTACAGTCCCCAATGTCTTGCCTTCCTGTATGTAAGTGAAGGCACTCCCCTGATCGTTTCATCCCTAAAGGGAAAATGGAGCTCCATCAGACCCGGTTTCGGAGTTAACCTAATGAAAACAAAAGAGTATCTGCTGGTGCTTGTCAGGCGTACTGCGGGTGAGAAGAGAGAAAAATATTAGGAACGCTAATATTAATGCCCTAGCACAGCCGGGAATCGAACGCCTCGACCTAATAAAACATTTCGTTTAGCGCGCATATTTTTAAGTTTGTGCGGAATTATCGGCAGTTTTACAGTTCTTAAGAAGATTCTTAGGTTTTGGCAGCCCTTCCAAATTAAAATTCCTAATTTTCTAGATTGCCCTCTATTTTTCCGGCTACTTTTTACTCGCTTTTTGCGGCCTTCTTCCGGAAAAGACCAGGTCGCAAAAAGATAACGAGCGTCACCTCGGCGCGGTCTAGCAGACGACGGAGCACGATTCCCGGCCTATGCCTGTCATGCCCGAAGTGTGTCTCCACTTACCAGGAGCAACCCTTGAATGAAGAACAGTCGACGCGACCTTCTCAAACTGGGAGCGATGGCCGGGGCCGGCATGGTTCTGCCTGCGTTTTCCTCCGCGCAGAGTCCCAATACCCGGGTGCACACGCAAGGCGGCATCACCTTCCACGGACATGTCTCCCACCCGCTCGGGCAGCTCAAGACAGCAGCAACGAACGGTCTTGCACAGTTTGTGGATCAGTTGCCGATTCCTCCAGTGATAAAGCCCGATCCCAAGGGTGTGACCCACATACGCATGCTGCCCGTATCACAAAAAGTCCATCGTGATCTGCCGGCAACGCCCATCTGGGGTTACAACGGAATCTGGCCTGGTCCGACAATCGAGGTGCGGAGCGGCGTGCCCGTGAAAATCAAGTATCACAATGACGCTCTGCCTACGATCCATCCGCTGGCTGTCGACCCTACCGTGCATGGTGCGGAAGCCGACAAACCTCAGGTGCGCAATGTGGTCCATGTGCACGGGGCCAGGATCATGCCGGAGTCGGACGGCTATCCTGAAGCATGGATATCCCCTGACGGGGTAACCGGGCCGGTCCTTTATACCGATGATGCTTTTGTTTACCCCAATGATCAGCAGTCCACCATGCTCTGGTATCACGACCACGCGCTGGGAATTACACGTCTGAACGTGCTCATGGGGCTGGCCGGCATTTACCTGATCCGTGACGCCGTGGAAGACTCTTTAAATCTTCCCAAGGGGCAGTTCGAGATTCCCATGCTGATTCAGGACCGGCTCTTCAATCCTGACGGCACATTGCTCTACCCGGTTGCCGATGGCGGAACGCACCAGTTCTGGATTCCTGAGTTCTTTGGCGACACCATGTGCGTCAACGGGAAGGTGTGGCCGGTGCTGGACGTGGAGCCCAGGCGTTATCGCCTCCGCATGCTGAATGGCTGTAATGCCCGCTTCCTGAATATGCGGCTCGTGCGCACCGATTCTGCGGGCAATCCACACGGCATGGCCGGACCACAATTTTTCGTCATCGGCACGGACGGGGGCTTGCTGCCCTCTCCGGTTCCTCTCACCACGCTGCTCCAGGCTCCGGCCGAGCGCTTTGACGTCATCGTAGACTTTACGGGAAAACAAGGACAGTTCTTTGTCCTGAAGAATGACGCCCCGGCGCCGTTCCCCGGCGGAGGCGAAGTGGTTCCGACGGAAATCATGATGTTCCGCGTCTCCAGGCCGCTGTCGTCGAAGGACACCAGCAGCCTGCCATTTGTGCTCAATCCCAATCCGATGAGCTTCGATCCCCGGAAGATCGAGAGGAGCCGTGACCTGGTCATGACTGAACTTGACCGCGACTCCGACGGTTTCCCGATCATCGGATTGCTGGACAACAAGAACTGGGACGATCCGGTCACCGAGGATCCAAAGGCCGGATCCACCGAGATCTGGAACATGATCAACGATACCGGCGACGGTCACCCCAAGCACATCCACCTGGTGCAGTTCCAGGTCATCAGCCGCCAGCCCTTTGACCAGAACACGTTCGACAGCACCGGTCAACTCGTGTTTACCGGGAAGCCACAGGCGCCCGCTCCGGAAGAGCAAAACGCTTATAAGGACGTGGTGAAAGCCTATCCTGGAACGGTCACCAGGCTGGCCATGAAGTTCGATCTGCCCAAGGGAACGCAAGTGGTCCCGGGACATCGGTACCGGTTTGTTTGGCATTGCCACATCCTGGAGCACGAGGACAACGAAATGATGCGTCCCATGGATGTGGTGGGTTAGCGCAGCCCCATGCGGCCGATTTGCG
>JBLMYN010000196.1:0-5923 GCA_050258305.1 Actinomycetota bacterium | reverse complement strand
CAACCTCAAATCCTTCGAATCGGTAGGGGGCCCATTTCATTACATTGCCGGCGGCCCGTTCCAGGGGCCGGATGACATCATCGTTGACGATCTGTTTGCCGCTGCCAACCACACCAGCGTTGGTTCCATGATCAACCTGTTCAATCACAAATTCCGTGTCTCCGGGATTGTGCCCAACGGCAGGGGCGCGCGGCGCTTCATCGAGATGTCCACCATGCAGGACTTGATCGATGCTCCCGGCAAGGCGAGCGCTTTTTACGTCAAGCTTGATGACCCCGCCTATGCGGACCAGGCTGTCAAAGAGTTCAAGAACATCCCTGGGATGTCTGACTACAGCATCATGACCATGCGCAATGTCATCAGCCTGTTCTCGCCCAATCACATTCCCATGCTTTCCAACTTCATCAACGTCGTCATCGGTATCGCCATGGTCATCGGCTTCCTGGTGATCTTCCAATCCATGTATACGGCAGTGATGGAGCGCACCCGGGAAATCGGCATCCTGAAATCCCTGGGCGCATCGAAGGGCTATATTGTTCGCGTGATTTTGCGCGAAACGTTCCTGCTGGCAATCGCCGGCTTCGTAGTGGGAGTGATTTTGAGCGCCATTGCTTCGGCAGCAATCCATCACTCGATCCCAACCATGCCCGTACAGTTGACGGCCGGGTGGGTTCTCCGAGCCGCCATCGTTGCCATCGTCGGCGCCATGATCGGCGCCATGTACCCGGCTTTCAAGGCCGCCCAAAAGGACCCGATCGATGCCCTGGCCTACGAATAGCCCGTACGGCGCCGCCGGCTGCGCGAACTGACCAGCCGCCTGGGCTAAACTATCGTCATGGTTTTTGTCCTCGACAACTACGATTCTTTCACTTACAACCTGGTGCAATATCTGGGAGAAATGGGAGAAACCGTAGAGGTGCGCCGCAACGATCAGGTCACAACGGCGGAAATTGAACAGCTTAACCCCAGCCACATCGTTGTCTCTCCGGGGCCATGTACGCCGCGAGAGGCAGGCATCAGCATTGAACTGGTCCGCCATTTTGCCGGGAAGAAGCCTGTACTGGGCGTGTGCCTTGGCCACCAGGCCATTGGTGCGGCTTTTGGAGGCAACGTGGTTCGCGCGCCGCAGGTGATGCACGGAAAAGTCAGCCAGGTCCGGCATGATGGCCGAACGCTGTTTCGCGATGCGCCCCAGCCTCTGTTGGCCACGCGCTATCACTCGTTGATCGTCGCAGAAAATGGCCTGCCCAGCGAACTTGAAATCAGCGCAGAAACTCGAGAAAAAGACGGCACACGGGTGATCATGGGGCTGAGGCACCGCCGCTATCCCGTGGAAGGCGTGCAATTCCATCCCGAAAGTGTGCTCACTGAATCAGGACGGCTGCTGCTCAAAAACTTTCTTTCCTTGTGAACGGTCGCGCCTGGCTGCAATCCGTGCTCGAATCCCTTGCCTGCTTGAGATACAATCTCTCCTACCGTCGCAAACCATTCAACAGTGGGAGGGCCAGGCATGGCGCAGCCGCAACCCGAGAAGCGTTCCACGCGGCGCTTCTCTCTTGAGCTGCCCATCACCGTGAATTACCCCGGAACGGGCGCTGCGGAACTGCGCGCGCTGTCCCGTGATGTAAGTTCTCGCGGGGTGTTCATGTATGTGGATGCAGAGTTCCAGGAGGGAGCCGTGATTGAGTTCGTAATGACGCTGCCTCGGGAAGTTACGCTCGCCGACCCGATCCGCGTTCGTTGCGCAGGCCGCGTACTGCGGCGTGAAAATAAAGACCACCGGCAGGGTATTGCCGTGTCGATTGAAAAGTACCATTTTCTGGAATAAGAGGTTGGTCTGAAAACTCTATCGGTGAAAGCCCTAAGCGGGGCCTCTTTCGCAGTGATCATGGCGGCTGCGTTCTGTAGTTCCGCCATTCCTCAGCAAACTCCCGCACCAATCGGAGAACTGTACGCCGGAGACGCTCAGGCGAAGTTGGTGCAACCGGTGGGCGCCGGTATGAGCGTGGTTGCAGGCTCGGAACTCTCGGCAGGCATCGCCACCGCGCGACTGAGGCTGTATCGTGGCGGTCAGGTCGCACTCTGCCCCCGCAGTGCGGTCACCGTGAATTCCGGCCGTCTGGGTTTAATGTTCGCCATGAGCCACGGGAGCCTGGTTTTTGATTATGCACTCCTGCAGAGCGGCACAGATTTCCTCATCACTCCCGATTTCAGTATTCAGCTCCCCGGCCCCGGCAAGTACCACTTCGCCGTGGGCGCCAATCAGCACGGCGACACATGCGTCAAAACGCTTCCGGGCAATACCGGATCGATAGATTTCTCTGAACTGATGAGTTCGGCAAGATTTCGTGTTCGGCCGCAGGATTCCATGCTCTTTCATGGCGGCAAACTGAACGGCAACACGCCGCTTCCCGCAACGGAAACCTGCGGCTGTCCGGAACCGGCCATGGTCCTGCAAGCGGCTGCTTCGCCGGAGTCGCCGTCAATCCCGCAGCCGCACGGCACAGCCGGGTCAATACCCGTCAACAAGAGCCAGGCAACGGAACCCCTTCCAGCCGACTACCCGGGCCAAGTCCATGTGGAAGTGGATACGCCATTTGTCTTTAATGCCAGGAAGGCTGCCGCCATAGAGCCCTATTCGGTCGCCAGGATCAGACTCTCCGGCCTGCCCAATTTATTTTTTGTGCAAGAAAGAGTGGATCCTGTCGTTCTACCGGAAACACCCGCACAGGTGTCTTTCCGTGAAGAACACCCGGTCCAGGTTGCAGCCAAACCGCACCCCGCACCGGCGAAAGAACACAGGAAGGGCTTTTTCGGGAGGCTGAAGGGGATAGTCACGGGAATTTTCCACCGATAGTCGTGGCTCGAAAGGACATTGTCCGGCGTACCTTTACATTTATGATTTTCGTCACAGCTTCCGGCAGCAAAGCCGTTTATACTAAGAGCTAACGGTAAACAACATGTCTCCGCTCGATACTAAACAGCCAATTCCTCCGGGGGCGCCAACTCCGGCAGGTTCCCCCTCAGAACAGGAAGTGGTCAAGTTCGCGAAAGAGCAGGCCGTTGATCCTGGGATGACAACCCTGTTCGGCGGCGGATATGGGCAATATCAGGTCCGTCCGGAAAATTTCCTGGTTTCTGTAGCAACGCACACGGTGGTGATCGCGCTGGTCTTGTGGCTTTTCCATATCACCATCCAGCCGGCGATTGTACCGCCGGCAAACACTGCTTCAATTGACCTGGCGCCGTATATCCCGCAGCATGTGGGCAGAAATGGCATCAGTGGCGGTGGTGGTGGAGATGCCAGCAAGGTGAAGGCTTCTGCAGGTGTCCCGCCTCGCGCAGCCAAGGAACAGTTCGCCCCACCGGTCGTGGTGCAGACGCACAAGAGCAAGCTCATGGTTGAGCCCACGGTGGTTGCCGCGGACCTCAAGTACACCGCTACCACTCAGCTTGGCGACCCGCTCTCCAAGCTGATGATTCCTTCCAATGGAACCGGTGTCGGCGGCGGAATCGGCAGCGGCGACGGTGGCGGTGTTGGTTCAGGCCACGGCGGTCCCGGTGTTGGCCCCGGAATCTTCCATGTGGGCAACGGCGTGAGCGCTCCCCGCCCCGTTTACACTCCCGAACCAGAATTCACTGAAGAAGCCAGGAAGGCAAAGTATCAGGGAGTTGTGGTGCTGAGCGCGGTGGTCGGTGTGGATGGACGCGTACACGATGCCCGTGTTGTTCGCTCATTGGGGATGGGACTTGATGAACGGGCGCTGCAGGTTGTGAAGCTCTGGAAGTTCGATCCCGGCAAGAAAGATGGCAGGCCTGTGCCCGTGCAAATGGGTCTGGAGATCAGCTTCAACCTGTACTGAGAATCAGGAACAACTTTCAAGGGAAATGGCCATCCGGCTATTTCCCTTTGCATTTTGGCACTGGTTCGCTGCCGCAGCTACTCGACTGCCTCTTCCAGCTGCCCTTGTTCCTTCTTTTCCTGGCAGGCAATGCAGTAGCGGGTCCACGGCACAGCCTCCAGGCGCTTCGGGTTGATCTCATTGCCGCAGCTCACGCACTCGCCGAACGAGCCCTCACGAATCCGCTGCAGAGCCGATTCCACCATGTTGAGCAGTTGCCGGTCGTTGTTGCTCACGGAGAAGAGAAACTCTTTGGTGTACGAGTTGGCCGCACGGTCGGCGATATCCTGCGCCGAGTCCTGGTCAGCAATGCGGCCGTCTTCTTCCGTGCGGCTTACCGCTTTGCGCAATGCCTGCTGACGCTCTTCCAGTCTCTTTTTGAACTGCTCTAACCTTTTCTTTTCCATGTCTTTTGATGAATTAGTCATCTTATTCGCCATGATAATTACCGTCAATTTACGAGAACAAGATTAGATGCAGGCACGCGAGGTTCTGTCGCTGATTAACGGCTTCGGCTGTGATTTGACTGACCAGAGCGGCATCGCTCCAGAAAGAAAAAAGCGGCTCGCAGAGCCGCTCACAAAGAGGCAAGGGAGGGAGGGAATATCTCAGGGAAGGCGATGCAAGATGAGTCCGAGGCTTGCGCCGGGATGCTCGTAATGGAAAAGTCGAAAATCTTGGAATTGGGTTGAAGTCATTCTGTTTTACGGCCTCTTTTGTTTGTTGTGATTAAAGCAACTCGGGAACCAAAGCCGACCACCCCGGTGTGGAAACGCTCAATCATCCCTCAATCTGCTGATTATATTGGAGTTAACAAGATGAAGAGCAGCAGTTTAGAGTCGGAATGGTTAAGCGAAAAGGCGTAAACTTATGGCATCTGGATTCCACTACTTGGCCTCTAAATGCTTAGCCTGTCCCTTGTTCTGCTCCTCAATGGCTTTCAGTTTGTTCAGCAGGGCTTTATAGCTGATCTTCAGGATCTTGGCTGCCTGGCGGCGGTTCCAGCGCGTCTGCGCCAGAACGCGCTCGATAGCCTCACGCTCGGCCTGCATGGCGGCTCTCCGCCCAATCTCCAGGAGTGACGGCATCTCAAGTTCGGACCCTGGAACGCCGGCGGCCATCTGCGGACCAGATAACGGTTGCGCGTTTGACGCTGCAGGCGCGGGTGGAGCAGAGAGAGCGGCGACAATCGGTTTGTGCGTTGCAAGCTCGCGGATAATCTGCGCTTCATTGCCTACGATCACGTAGCGCTTCACCAGATTTTCAAGCTCACGTATGTTGCCGGGCCAGGCATATTCCATCATGCGCGTCACTGCGTATTCGCTGAACCTGGATGGCTGCTTGCCGTAATGGGCGCTGTACTTTTCCAGGAAGTATTCGAGAAAGACCGGTATCTCTTCGCGCCGTTCCCGCAGCGGCGGAATGTGAATACTGACAACGTTCAACCTGTAGAAAAGATCTTCGCGGAACACGCCCTCTTCCACTGCGCGCTCCAGCGGCTTATTCGTCGCGGAAAGAACGCGCACGTCCACCTGGATATCCCGTTTCCCGCCCAGCCGGGAAAACTCATGGTCCTGCAAAACGTGCAGCAACTTGGCCTGGAGCGCCGGATGCATCTCACTGATCTCATCGAGAAAAATCGTGCCGCCATTGGCCTGTTCGAACTTGCCCAGCTTCTGCCGCGTGGCTCCGGTGAATGCGCCGGGTTCGTAGCCAAACAACTCGCTTTCCAGGAGTTCATGTGGAATGGCCGCGCAGTTCACCTTCACGAAGGGTTTTTCTGAGCGACTTGATTCGGCATAAATCATCCTCGCCACAACTTCTTTGCCCGTGCCGCTTTCGCCCCGGATCAGCACTGTGGCCGTGGTGTCAGCGACCTGCTCGATGGTCATTTTCACTTCCATCATTTTCGGGCTGGTTCCGAAAAGCATGGTGAAATCGCTTTGCCGGCGCACTTGTTCTCGGAGTTGGGTTACCTCACGATATAAGCGCTGGTTGTCAAGCACTCGCGAGATCCGCAC
>JBLMYN010000195.1:0-12999 GCA_050258305.1 Actinomycetota bacterium | reverse complement strand
AAGACGCCCGGACCCAGGACATCTCGCGCCAACAAGGCGGAGAGGTGGAGAAGCCCTGCAAGGGCCATCCCTTTGATGTTGTGGTCATCGACCAAAACGTCTCGCCGGCAGTAAAGAAGCGTTTCTTCTTCCTGCTTCGTGAACATTGCGTGTCTGCCAAAATACTGGAACGGCATCGCCTTTAAATGACAAGGCTCTCGAACACGCCAACGCATGGCTGGTCATGCCCAATGAAACGCCGGAACAACTGCGGAGCTTGTAACCGCGCTCACGCAAAAAAAATAGGAAGCCGCTCGGCTGTAGCTTGCCCAACGCCTGCCAATCGGTGACCTGAATCACTGAAGGATATGTAAGGAGATTGGTAGGTTACAGGGAGGAGGGAAGGTCTATAGGAAGCGCGGGATTCAACCCCGTGGCTATCATCCCTGGTCCTCGCGTTCGTCTCGCCGTGGCTCCCAGCCCTCCAATTGCGTGGAGAGGGCTATCCAGTCGAACTGCTGCAAACCGGATAGCCCGATGACGGGCGTCGACCTCTGACAAGACCGACTCTTCAAACCGCATCCGCAAGCGCGCGGACCGGAAGGCGAAAATGGGCGCACTTTGAGAATGAATGTCTGAGAACAAGGGAGAGCTGAAATGAAACGGAAAGCTTTGCTATTCGGTCTCCTTGGTTGCGCACTGCTGTGGACCCTCTACACGGCGGCCGCTCCAGGACAGAAAGGTCATGAAAAGGTACTCAGAAGCGATCAAGTGGGCGAAATTACGCTTACTGAGCCGACACAGGTCGGCAATGTGCTATTGCAGCCGGACACGTATGTAATTCAGCATCGCGTCGCCGGCAAGCAGCATTTTGTGCGCTTTATGCGTACCGAGACTCTGCACGAATTGAACGTGACGCCTGAAAGCGCCGGGTGGCTCACCTATACGGCAGAAAATAACGCCGGAGAAATAAACTGCCGGATCGAACTCATGGGCAAAGTGGCCCAGGAAACCCTTGCATACATTGCCACGGAAGGGGATACGCCGCGGATCACCCGCGTCGCCATCAAGGGAGAGAATGACTGGCACATCTTCGAGTAGCAAACGCCATTGAGAAGGGGCTCGGGCAGCGCTGATGGAGCAGCAATATGCGCTGTCCGAAGGGCCCCGGTGCGCGAGCAACTACGGAACGGCCGAATCCCACTCACGCTGCCATTCCCGGTTTGCTCACCGCAAACGAGCTCTATTCGTCCCTGGCCTTCTTCTTTTTCCGGGGAAGTTTCTTTTGCACGGGGACGAGTTTCCAAATGTCGGCGGGCGGGACCTGGAGCCCGTGTGAGAGCTGCAGCATGCCGTCAAAGGAGACAGTCTGCTCGCCACGTTCGATTCTGCCAATCTGGTTACGGTGGTAGCCGCACTTCTCCCCCAGCTTCTCCTGGGAGAGATGCCGTTCAAGTCGCAGAATCCGAAGCTGTTTGCCGAACAAATCCTTTGCGCTGGGCACGCCGTATAGGGTCTTTCGGCAAGCCGCCCCCGTCTACATCCTATGAAGATTGCATCCTGATAAGGTGTATAATCCGGGACGTCTTATATGGCAGAAAGTGTACCAGAGGTACGTTACGAGGCCTGTTGGACTGAAATTGACGGCGTCTTTTCCTGCGGGTGCCGGCATACGAGCATACGGGACGCCCTGGGCTGCCTGGTGCCGGACGGGCGGAGCTTTATCCGCGCGGTGGAGAAGGGAATCACCCGCTCGCTGGATGACCCGGAATGGAAGGAATTTCTGGCGGAACTAGGGAGACTTTCGGGACGAAGATCACCATAAGGAGAAGGAACTGCGCTCCGATACGCCGCGGTCGGCGCCCCGCATCGCCGTCGCGGCATTTTTTGCGTTTACGCCGCCCCGCGCGTCCTGTGCTCCCCTGGCAAGAGCAGACCTTCGCTGCGGATGGCATAGAATGAATGCAGAGCGCGTGCCGGGATGGCGGAATTGGCAGACGCAGCGGACTTAAAATCCGCAGACCCGAAAGGGTTGTGGGGGTTCGAGTCCCCCTCTCGGCACCAACCACTGTGAGATCCTTCGACTCCGCTGCGCAACGCTCAGGATTTCGCCTGCGGGCTCCCGCATCGCTCAAGCCCGCAACACGGCTCAACTTAAAATCCGCAGACCCGAAAGGGTTGTGGGGGTTCGAGTCCCCCTCTCGGCACCATTGTTTTTGCCGCTTCGCTCCCAACCGCCAGAAGACCTTGATCCCGTTAACGTTCTGCATGCTCCTGAAACAGCGGGCTCGGCGCGCAAGTCGGCCTCGCCCTTATGGATTTCGCTCTGTCGCTGCGCTCCCAACCGCCAGCGAACCTTCATCCGGGTCAAGTGCCTGCATGCTTCTGGAACAGCGGGCTCCGCGCGCAAGTCGGCCTCGCCCTTTTGGATTTCCCGCAGTCGCTTCGCTCCAACAGGTTGCGCGGCGTAAAAGGTGAGCGCCATCACAGACTTGGCTTCGTCCTCGCGTAAAACTCCTTCCGTGAAGAACCGGTTTTCATTTTGGATTGTGCTGCTTGCCGCAACCCTCATATACGCAAACATGACGGGTTGCAGCAGGCGTGCGTCCCCGGAATCAGTGGATGCCTTGAAGGCAGTGGATGAATATGAGGCGGCTCTGGAATCCGTATTCAGCCATGATTCGAACTTCGAGCAGTACGCGAAGGATCTGGGAGTGAACGATAAATATCAAAAAGCCCAGGACTCGTTGAACACAGTTCGGTTGAAAAATCCCCGCTTTCATAAGCCGCTTTCCGATCTATTGTCAGACGCAACCTTCCTTCACCTGGCATGTGGAGAGGCGGGAACAAAGAGCGCCACATGCTCTGACGCCAAGAGCAAATACCACACGCAGCACGATTTGCTGGCCGTCAAGCTGTCAAAAGCCCAGTAAGCCTGACCCTGGTATTCAGAAATCGGTAGGGCAAACGAAGCCACGAGATGATTCTTCTCCGGGTGACTCCTGCCGCCAATTCGACTCGACGGCGCAACCGCGCCCTCCAGCGGCTCTTCGCTCATCTTGCCTCCGCTACTTTCCGCAGACCGGAGCCAGATCAGCGTAAAACGGATTCTGCGTCCAGGGCTGCGTGTGCATAAACCGTTCGCCGTTGGAGAGGCGGACGAAAATCCCATTGCGGTTAACCGCCACAGCATCAGCCTTGCCGTCCCCGTCCACATCGACAAAATCCGTTGCGATCGCGCCGTAATAGGGATGGCGTACCCATATCTGGGGCGGAAGAAATCTGGAGCCATCCGACAGGCGGACGGTAATACCGGTCGTGTTCACCACAATTGCATCGGCTTTGCCGTCGCCGTTCACGTCGGCAAAGTAGACGGAATCGCCCACGTCACCGAAATAGGGGTCCCTGGTCCAGAGCTCGTTGGGCAGGAACCTTCTTCCGTCGGAGCGGCGAACAGTAATGCCAGACCGGTTCACGACGATCGCGTCGGCTTTTCCATCTCCGGTAACATCGGCAAAAAAGGTGCCCAGGCCTCCATAGTAGGGTTCTCTGGTCCAAAGCTCGTTGGGCAGAAATCTGGTGCCATCGGAAGGCCGTACGGTGATTCCTGAAGGGTTCACGACAATGGCGTCAGCTTTTCCGTCTCCGGTAACATCGGCGAAATAATTGTTCGCGTGCCCACCCAGGCTGCCGAAAAATGGCCCCTGGATCCAGAGACTGTGGGCAAGGAACTGGGTGCCGTCGGAAAGGCGCACCGCGATCTCATTCTTGTTGGCGGCAATGGCGTCCGCACGGCCATCGCCATCTACGTCAGCAAAAAAGATGTTCTGTCTGCCAGTGACGTCTGTGCCATAGTAAATGTCAGCCGTCCAGTATTCGTTGGGCAGAAAGCGGGTTGCGTCTGAGCGGCGCACTGTGATCCCCTCCAGGCCGGTGGCGATGGCCGCAGCTTTGTGGTCGCCGCCGACATCGGCAAACTGTATTCCCACGGCGGATGGCCTGCACCCTGCCGGTATCTGCGCACTGGCTTGCGTGCCGCCGAACGCGCCCACAACGAGCAGAACCAATGCCACGTACTGCATGGGCGCAAAACGCCCGGAAATCCCCGTCATCACTGCCTCCGATTTCGCACACAGGCTTGCCACTGTTGCGCCTGTCACTGCGCCGCACCTTCCGGTGCAAAGCTTAAGTTACCGTACAAATAAGACGAGTGAGAAATACTTTTTGTTCTGTAGTTGCAGTTCGGCGTTACGAATGGAGCAGCCATTCGGTGACTGCCGCCATTTGGCCCGGTGGCCGATGCAACGCGATATTCTCCCGTCCGTGGGTTGCTGTTACCTCAGTACTCTTTCTGGTTGGCGAAGGCGGGCATAGTATGGCTCCTGGAGTTTGGAGCGCAGTAAATTCGATTCTTTTATTGGGTTCATCACTTGGTTGGTGGGCCCTTTTTTCATGCCTGCACCGGCAAAGCGGAGGCAGAAGTGAAGGCGTGAAAAGCCAGCAACGGTCGCGTGGAGGGAGTACGTTCGTCTTTCCTGATTACAAGGGAAACTCTGAGATTCGATTACTCGACGCGTCCTCTCATTGCCGGTCATCAGCGCGCCGAGTCGCAGGGCCAGAGGGGCCGGTCCGGGGAAAGGATTCCGCCGGCGCGCACGATCGCTCCGCTCAGGCCTTTATGCAGCGGCTCATTCAAGGGGCCCGGTCCGTCTGTCTGTCGAACGACGGGCCACTCAGCATTGCTGCTTCCCCTTAACGGAGTGTGACTCGCCTCAGAGTGGTCAGGTTGCCTTGATGTGTCCGCAAGCAATGCATGTGGCAGAATCAGCGTTGCTGCTTTCTGGAGTCCAGCTCTGTTCTGCACGCCGCGTGATGTTCATCACAGATTCGAACTGAGCATGTCCGTAAACTAACTACTTTCGTAAACTGCTCCATTTAAGGAATAATGTTCTGCGCACTCATTTTCCCGGCGCACATGCCGAGATCGGGCGGAGAGGGATTTTTCGTGCCTGAGGCAGGTGTTACGGGACGTCGAGACGCTGATCGGAAAGTCCGAAATGTGTAGACGGAATCAGACGGTAAAAACGCCGAAGGAGAACAAGGCCTGTGATCGTTGGAGTTCCTAAAGAAACTTATCCAGGAGAGCGCCGGGTAGCACTGACGCCCGCGGTTGTTCCGCTGCTGGCGAAGGCGGGACTTGAAGTGGTGTTGGAAGCCGGCGCAGGTGAGCGCGCCGGATATCCCGACGCGCAATATCAGGAAAAGGGCGCGAAGATACAGCCGGACCGCCGCGCGGTGTTTGAGCAGTCGGACATTATCGTGCAGGTGCTGTGCCATGGCGCCAATGACAAGACCGGCGCGAACGACCTTTCGCTGATGCGACGGGGTCAGGCGCTGATCGGGTTTCTGCGTCCGCTGGGTTCGCCCGAGTCGGTGCAGCAGGTGGCGAAAACCGGGGTGAGCGCATATGCGGTGGAATTGATGCCGCGGAGCACGCGCGCGCAGAGCATGGACGCGTTGTCGTCGATGGCATCGATTGCTGGGTACAAAGCTGTGATCGTTGTCGCTGACGAATTGCCGCGAATCTTTCCCATGATGACGACTGCGGCGGGAACGATTACGCCATCGCGCATCCTCGTAATTGGCGCGGGCGTTGCCGGCTTGCAGGCGATTGCCACGGCGAAGCGGCTGGGAGCAGTTGTTTCCGCGTATGACGTCCGCCCCGCAGTCAAGGAACAGATTCAAAGCCTGGGAGGACGCTTTGTCGAACTGCCCCTTGAAACCGCCAACGCGCAGGATGCGGGCGGTTATGCCAAGGCGCAGGACGAGGCGTTTTATGCCAAACAGCGCGAGTTGCTCGGCAACGTAATCGCTGAGAGTGATGCGGTGATTACAACTGCGGCTGTTCCGGGTAAGAAGGCGCCGGTGCTTGTAACCGAGGCGATGGTGAACCGCATGCCTCCGGGATCGGTCATCGTGGATCTCGCGGCGGAGCGCGGCGGAAACTGCGAACTGACGCAGCCGGGAGAGCGAATCCAGGTGCACGGCGTGACGATTATCGGCCCCATCAACATGGCAAGCGGCGCGCCGTATCACGCCAGCCAAATGTACGCGAAGAACCTGACCACCTTCCTTCAGAACCTGGTGAAGGATGGAAAGGTGCGTCCGCCCGAGAGCGATGAGATTATTCGCGATACGCTGTTGACGCAGGGCGGGGAAGTGGTGAACGCACGAGTGCGGGAAAGCATGGGAATACCCGCGCTCGTGGCGCAGTAACAAGTTGTTGTCAGTTGAGTGTGGCAGGTCAGTCTGACAACAGGTAACCGAGTTAAAGGAGGAAGAGTGCCAGCGGATTTTATTTCCAATCTTTACGTTTTCATACTGGCGGGATTTGTGGGGTTTGAGCTGATCAAGCGGGTCTCGCCCCTTTTGCATACGCCTCTGATGTCACTGACCAACGCCCTCGATGCCATTGTGGTGGTGGCGGCAATCATCATTGCCGGGCGGCATGAGACACCTCTGACCACGGCGCTGGGAGCTGTGGCTGTGGCGGCTTCCTTCAGCAATATGGTTGGCGGATTCCTCATTACCGATCGCATGTTGCGCATGTTTAAGACGGGCAGGGCCAAAAAATGACTCACGCGTTTGCATTGCAGGAATACCTGGATTTCGCATACATCATCGCTGTTGTCCTGTTCATGCTGTCGCTGAAGTGGCTGAGTTCGCCGGCCACGGCGCGCTGGGGCGTGATCTGCGGAGAGATTGGCGCTGTTCTGGCAGTGGGCGCAACCCTCTATAACCCTGAACTGGTCCAGTACAAGTGGATTGTCATCTGCTTGATCATCGGCGCTGCCGTCGGCATTCCCCTCGGCATGGTGAAGATGACGGCGGTACCGCAACGAACTGCCTTAAGCCATGCCTTTGGCGCGGCGTCGGCGGCCATGATCGGTATTGCCGAGTATTACGTGAACACATCGCACTTGACCCGCTTTGAAATGGGCGAGATTGCGCTCGAAGTAATCATCGGGTCGCTGACCGTCACCGGCAGCTTGATCGCCGCCGGAAAGCTGCAGGAGATCCTTCCCCAGCGGCCGATTGTGTATCGCGGCCAGAACATTGTCAGCTTGTCAATCCTGGGCGCATCATTGGTCCTGGCGATTGCCCTGGTTGTCAATCCGGTGCAGCCGTATTTGTTCCCGGCGATGGTTGTAGTCGCGCTGATCTTCGGAATCATGCTGGTCACGCCGATCGGAGGCGCCGACATGCCGACGGTGATCTCGCTGTTGAACTCGTACGCCGGATTCTCTGCAGCCCTGTTGGGATTCGTGCTGAACAGCAAGGTGCTCGTGGTAGCCGGCGCGCTCGACGGCTCTTCAGGCTTCATCCTTTCCGTGATCATGTGCAAGGCCATGAACCGCTCGTTCACCAACGTGATGTTCGGGGCCTTTGGGCAGGTACAGGCGGGTGGAGCGAAAGTCGAGGAAGATCGAGTCGTGCGCAGCGCAACACCGGAAGAGGCGGCATCGATTCTGGAAGCGGCGACCAGGGTGGTTGTGGTCCCTGGTTACGGCATGGCCGTGGCGCAGGCGCAGCACAAAGTCCGTGAGCTGTATGATTCGCTGACCCGGCGCGGCGTGGATGTGCAGTTTGCCATCCATCCGGTCGCAGGCCGCATGCCCGGACACATGAACGTGCTCCTGGCCGAGGCGGATGTTCCTTACGACCACCTGAAAGAGATGGACGACATCAACGGCGATTTTCCGCAGGTCGACGTGGCGCTGATCATCGGAGCCAATGACGTTACCAACCCCGCGGCCAAAACGGACAAGACCAGCCCGATTTACGGCATGCCCGTGCTGGATGTAGAGAAAGCGCGCACGGTCATGGTGATCAAGCGCAGTATGAATCCGGGCTTCGCGGGAATCGACAATCCGCTTTACTACATGCCCAACACGCTCATGTTGTTCGGCGATGCCAAGGCCTTCGTCAGCAACATTGTGAAAGAGTTAGGCACAGGGCCGCAGGAAGAAGCTGCTACTCTGGCCCACGCGCATAAGTAAAGCCCATACCAGGCAAAAATAGAAAAGTGCTTTCCCGGCGGCGATACGCCCGCCGGGTTTTTCTCGTCTCGCAGGGCTTGCCGGGCTCAGGGAGGGTAGAATGAAGTACCATTCCATTCCGGAGGAAGCCAATAGTGCCAGGAATTTCTGTTCAGGACTTTGCCGCAAAGCTGCGATGTTGCACCGAAACCGATTTTTCCAACGTCGCCTACGTCCGCCAGATCCTTCGCGATAACCCCGTTGATCCGCAATCACTTGACCGCTACCTGATCTGGGACCGCCAGCACTACACAAGAAATCTCATCGACAAGACGCCGCTCTTCGAACTCATGGCAATCTGCTGGGAGATCGGGCAGGGAAGCTCGGTCCATAATCACAAGGAACAGAACTGCTGGATGGCCGCGCCTGTCGGCAGGCTGAAGGTACAGAACTATCGCGTGCTCAAACAGGACTTTACGGCAGGTACGTGCGATCTGGAGCCTGCTGATGTGCTGGAGATGAATGCGGTGAATCCGTGCGCGGTGGATCCGAAAGAGCCTGTGCACCGGGTTTACAATCCGTCCGAATTCAACCAGCGCGCCGTGAGCCTGCACGTTTATTCCCGGCCCTACGACAGTTGCATCGTTTACGATGACCAGAAGCACAAGTGCGGCGAGATCAAGCTGAGCTATACGTCAGAATATGGCCTGGCGCACAAGTAATTGCCGCCAGCCTCGCATGTAATGGTCGGTCACCCAGAGTTCAACGTAGGGCACCGCAGGTTGTTGCTTTAGTGCAGTTGTATGAAAACTGAGAGTGAATGTTTGCAACCCGCACGAACTGGAATCTGACTCCTAACCGGCTTGCCGAGGCGCTGGCGCGTTTCCGCGCGAGCGGACGCAAGCTGCTCGATCTGACTGCGTCCAATCCGACCGAGTGCGGTTTGCGCTATGACGGCGCGTCAATCCTCAAGGCGCTGATTACACCCGCAGTGCTCAAATATCATCCTGATCCCCGGGGATTGGAACCGGCACGTAAAGCGGTTGCGGAATATTATTCCCAGCGGGGAGATGAAGTGCCGGTTGATGGCCTGATTCTTACGGTCAGCACCAGCGAGGCATATTCATATGCGTTTCGTCTGTTGTGCAACCCAGGAGATGAAGTTCTGGTTCCCACGCCGAGCTATCCGCTGTTCGACTTTCTCGCCGACATTCAGGACGTAAAGCTCGTACGTTATCCACTGATCTACGATCACGGCTGGCAAATCGACTTTCATGCTCTTGAAGCGGCGATCACGCCGCGAACCCGCGCCGTGATTGTCGTACATCCCAACAACCCCACAGGGCATTTCACAAAGGCGGGAGAAACCGGCAGGTTAAATTCGATCTGCATGGCGCATGACCTTGCGGTGATTGCGGATGAGGTTTTTCTGGATTTCTCGCTCGCGCAGGTCCGGCCCGGCAGCTTCGTGCAGAATAGCTCGGTTCTCACGCTCACCATGAGCGGGCTTTCCAAGATTTCCGGTCTGCCGCAGATGAAGTTTGCCTGGCTGGCGGTGAGCGGCCCAGCCGTCCGGAAGAGAGATGCACTCGCACGGCTTGAGGTCATCGCCGATACTTTCTTATCGATGAACGCAGCCATCCAGGCCGCCGCGCCCACTTTGCTGGCACAGCGCCACGGGATTCAGCAGCAGCTTATGATGCGCGTGCAACATAATCTCGCCGAAGTGGACCGTCAGCTCGCTGAACAGCAAGCCTGCTCTCGCCTTGAACTTGAGGGAGGATGGTATGCCGTCCTGCGTGTGCCGGCAACGCGCACAGATGAAGAACTCGCTCTTGAGTTGCTGGAGGACGCAGTGTACGTGCATCCCGGGCATTTTTATGATTTTCCCGGAGAAGGGTATCTGGTGGTGAGCCTGATTGCGCCCGAGCGCGATTTCAGCGAAGGCATTGAGAAATTGCTGGGGCTCTTTTGAAGCTCAGAGCGTTCCGGAATACAGCCTGATTTCGCCCGTGCCCACATGAGCATGGAGCCGGTAACTGCCCGGCCCAACGCGGCTGAAGGACTGTTCCAATCCGGCCTCTGCGACCTGGAACGGAGGCGCGTCGATGTGGCCGAGACCCACCGAAGCGTCAACCCGGCGATAATCCTCCGGACGGCCCACATCGATGGTTACATCAGCCGCGTTGGATTCAATGTCTTTATCTCCATTGATCCCGTCCACGCGCAGACGGCCGCCACTGAGCCGGACACTGAGATTGCTGTTCCTGGGTACCTGGATGACTGCGGAATAGTCTTTCGGCCCGTCAACGCGAATGGAGGCTTCGTTTGCATTGGTATCGATTCCGAAACGCGGCCTTGATCGTTGCGAGTTGTGCTGGACCTTGCTGATGACTACGAGTTTGTTCGCGGCGCCCGGTTCGATCTCATAATTGCCCGAACTGAGTTGCAGCTTCAACGTCTGGCCTGGCCGCAGTTGCAACTGCAGGCTGCGCTGGTTGATCTCGCTCCACCCCAGGGTTACTGTGAGCAAGATTGCAGAGGCCCAAAGGCAAAAACAAAGACAAAGCCGTTTCATCCTTATCCTCCTGGTGCACAACTCCGGCGCGGCATGCATCCCTTACAAATGACCACGCGGCACAGCCTCGCTTTTCCGCGGCAGCTTCTGTCTGCCATAACGCTGGCCGAGCTGCCGTTGTTAACAGCAAAAAAGGGCCTTGGAAGAGCAGCCCCTTGTGTTGTTACTAAATACGCCAGAGGGAGAACGAAGGTTCCCAGCTATTTTGCAGTAGAAAGAGCTGAACGCAGTTTGTAACGCTGGATCTTGCCAGTTGCGGTCTTGGGCAATTCTTTAACGACTTCTAAGATTTGCGGGCATTTATGCCCCGCGAGTCGCGACGAGAGATGATTCTTTATCTGTTCATGCAGTTGCGGCGAGTCGTTCAAGCCTGACTTCAATACGACGTAAGCCGCAGGCTTGGTCAGCCCGGCGCCATCTTCAAAGCCGACCGCCGCCGCTTCCTGTACGGCGCTGTGCTCCATCAGCACGCTTTCAATTTCCACCGGGCTCACCCACATGCCTTTGACCTTGAGCATGTCATCGGAGCGCCCGACATACCAGAAATAGCCGTCAGGATCACAATAGTACTTGTCGCCGGTGCGCAGCCAGTGTCCCTGGATTATGTCTTTGGTCTTTTCGTGCTGGTTCCAATAGCACGCGCACGTGGCATCACCTTTGATCAGCAGGCTTCCGATTTCTCCGTCCGGAACGTTGTTCCCATGCTCGTCTACAATTCGGGCTTCATATCCGGGCAATACCTGGCCGCTCGATCCGGGACGCACGGCGCCGGGGCGGTTGGCGATAAACATATGCAGCGCCTCGGTTGATCCGATCGCGTCAAGAATCTCCACGCCAAAGCGCTCTTTGAAGCGGTAAAAAATGGCGGCAGGCAGAGCCTCGCCCGCCGATACGCCCCAGCGAATGCTGGAGAGGTCGAATTCCGGTCCGTTTTCCCGCCGGAAGGCCAGAAGCGTCGAGTAATTGGAAGGCACAGAAAAAAATAGCGTAGGTTTGTGGCGCTCGATGACGCCAAAGATGTTCGGCGGTGAGGGCGAACCGGGTAAGAGGATGGTGGTGGCTCCGACGGAAAGCGAAAAATAAAGCCCGTTGCCCAGCCCATAGGCAAAGAACAGCTTGGCCACGCTGAAGAAGCGGTCGCTCTCCCGGATGCCCAGCACCTGCTTGGCGTAGGTTTCGGCGCAGACCACCATGTCGTGATGCAGGTGGACACAGCCTTTTGGAAACCCCGTGCTCCCGGAAGAGTACAGCCAGAATGCGGGCTCATCTTTGTTCGTGGTGGCAGCTTGAAGCTCCGGTGAGGCGGATGCCAGCAGCGCAGACAGGGAATCGAAGCCGTGCGGCGCGTTTCCGGCAACCACGATACGCTCCAGGTAGCGCAGATTCGACCTGGGGATTGCCTGAATCTGCGCCAGCAGGGTCTCACTCACAATCAGCACCCGCGCGCGCGAGTCATTCAATATGTATTCGTACTCGGCGGGCTTCAAAAGCGTGTTGATGGGTAAGGCAACAGCCCCTATCTTCATGATTCCAAAGAAGCAGCAGGCGAACTCCGGCGTATCCAGCAGAAGCATGCCGACGCGTTCTTCCGGCCGGACGCCCAGTTGGCGGAGAGCGTTGCCAAGGCGGTTTACGCGCTCGAACAGTTGCGCGTACGTGACCTGCTCGTCACCGCATTCAATGGCGGCCTTTTCTTTACGACCCTCGGCAATGTGGCGGTCAATGAAATAGCTGGCCGCGTTAAAGGTTGTGGGAAGCTCAATGTGCATGGGCACCAAGGATTGTGCATCGCCGGAGCGCAAAATGGCAACCGTACCGTTGAAGATCCTGCTGCCCGCCGGGAGAACCGGGTGTTCGTGACAACATGGCAGGAACTTCCGGGGGGAAATCGACGTATGCTTTTACAGGCCGGCAAAATCGGTTTGCGGCCGTTAATAATCGAGCTTCTCTCTCGTCATTGGAAGTGAGAGGAGCACCGTACGCAAGTGGAAGCCACAATGCAAATCTCGCAGCCGGAAATGGCAGACATCCCTGGCGAAGCGGGCCGGACGGGGCTGGAACAGATTTTCATCCGTCACAAGGACCTGATTTTCCGGGCAGCCTACCGCATTACCGGGAACTCAAGCGATGCCGAAGACGTCCTGCAGACCGTCTTTCTGCGGCTGGTTCGGCATGAGGATGTTGCGGTCATTTCCAACCTCGCGGCCTACCTGCACAGGTCGGCCGTGAATGCCGCGCTGGATCTGCTGCGGACCCGGAAGGACGCACAAACAGTTTCCCTGGACGTTGACCCCCAATCCCCGCAGCTGACCACGGCGGGTACGGCGGCACGCGCCACGGAGCTGCGCGACTGGCTGCGCCAGGCGCTGGCCCGGCTGAACCCACGATGGGCAGAGATGTTTG
>JBLMYN010000194.1:0-3127 GCA_050258305.1 Actinomycetota bacterium | reverse complement strand
CGTGAAGCCGCGCAGTCCGGAAACACGATTGGATTCAACATCTCCATTCGCGAGCAGGAGGGGCATGGATGGAAGATTCTGGCCGCGGAGATGCGCCTGGCCAACCGCAGCCAGATCAACTGGATTGGAGAGCTGCCGCCACAAGATCCCAATGCTCCGAAGCTTCAGGGGTACATTCTCCGGATCCCTTCAGAGCAGTGAGACTCGCAGGATTTGCGAATTGAGCAGTCTGATAATTTCGCAGTCGGACCCTGTACGCAAACGCTTTCCAATTACCCAATCACCAAATTACTCAATTACCAAATCCTGCCTGTCCCGGTAATATTGTCTTTTGCTCGATTCGAGCCCTGGAGAAGCGCTTCTGCAAACCGCCGAGTTCGCCAATTTGCCGGTCGTCTTTTATGTGGCAGCCTTTTTTCTCTTCGGGCTGACGTTTGGCAGCTTTCTGAACGTATGTATCTACCGGCTTCCGCGTAATCTCTCTGTTGTAAGCCCGAGATCCATGTGCCCGAATTGCGGCGAAGCCATTGCTTTCTACGATAACATCCCTGTTCTGAGCTGGATTATCCTGCAGGGCAGGTGCCGGAACTGCAAAGCGCCCATCTCGCCGCGTTACGCCATCGTTGAACTGCTTACCGGCGTTTTTTTTATTTTTGCCTGGCTGGCCCCACGGACAGGCTGGTTTGAGGGCAGCTACCGCCATGTGATCCTGAGCAGTTATAGAACCGTGCCGGCGCCGTACGCGCCCAATGCTCTGGTTTTTCAGCTTTGCGCGCTGGCTTTCTTCCTGATCGGGTTGATCTTTACCGATGCGGAAACCAAGCTGCTCCCGGATTTGCTCACCAAGCCGGGAATCGCCGTGGGACTGGCCTTCAGCCTCATTGTTCCCATCGAAGGCCCGGTCAGCGTCTTCGTGCATTCCATCGAAAGCTGGCGAGTTCTTTCTCTGCTCAATGCGCTTGCCGGGGCGCTGCTGGGTTCTGCCTTCATTTTGGGCGTAGCCCTGGCTTATGAAGCCCTGCGCAAAGTGGAAGGGATGGGCCGGGGCGACGTAAAGTTGATGGCCCTGATCGGCGCCTTTCTGGGTGTGAAGCTCACGTTGCTGGTGCTGTTGCTGGGCTCGCTGGTAGGCAGTTGTTTCGGATTGCTTCTGATGCTCGTGGTGTGGCGCAAGCGTCTCGCGCGGCGCAGGCGCACCGCTCGCGGAGAAAGTGCGACCGAAGCTGCCGGCAGGGCGTGGCAATCAGCACGTCTGGTCTACCGGAATTTCGAAATTCCGTTTGGCGTCTTTCTGGGCGCGGGCGCGCTGGTGGCGGCCTTTTGGGGACCGGCCATCATCCGCTGGTATATGACCTTTTACTGATCTCCGGAAATCCCCTATTACTTCGGTCTGATACGGCGTTTACCCTATCGTTTCCGCTGACGGGAATGCATAAGAATAGCGGTGGGAATCGGCTGTAAAATGTAGGCAGCAAAAACCAGCCATGGTGGCCTTATGAAATCATTCTTTACGATCTTAATTGCTCTTCTGCTGGGCGCAAGCGCATTTGGCCAGCAATCCCTGGGTGACGTTGCGCGCCGCAATCGCGCCAAGAAGAAGCCCGGTTCGGTGATGGAGTTCAACGACGAAACCATGCACCGGACAATCACACCCGAGCAGGACGAAAGCAATTCCGGGGATCAGGCCGGCAAGCTTCAGCAGTCGCCTGCGGAAAAAGACAAGGGCAAGAAAGACGAAGCTGAAGCCGCGCAGCAGAAAAAAGAGGGGTTGCAGAAGAACATCGAATCAGAGAAAAAGAAGATCGCAGACATGGAGCATGAACTCGACATCATGCAGCGCGAACAGAAGCTGCGTGCGGCGGCTTACTACGGTGATGCCGGAACCATGTTGCGCGACTCCGCCAAGTATGCCGAAGAGACCAAGAAGCACCAGGACGAGATGGATGCCAAGAAGAAGGATATTGACGCCGCACAGCAAAAGCTCGCTGACCTGCAGGAGCAGGCTCGCAAGGCAGGATTACACACGGAATAGAACATTCTGCGCAGCTTTTCCAGCACGGCTCTTCGGGGCTGTGCATTTTATTTTGGAATGAAAAGGGAGCAATGCCGCAGAGCTGGAAACCCGGAAATTGCAGAACTGATGCTTCGACTTTTTCAGCCCTTTTTCAACTCCACCAGGACCAACCGCGCCACTTCCTTCAGGGTTTCGAATACGCCCTGCCCCTGGAACGCCACAGCCTCAAAAACAGGCTCGTTTTTCTTGACCAACTCGCGGCTCAGCTCCGCCACAGGCAGAGCGTTGGGCAGGTCACGTTTGTTGAGTTGAAGCACGTAAGGGATCTTTTTGAAGTCGTAGCCATGTTCCTTCAGGTTCTCCTGAAGGTTATCGAGCGCTTCCAGATTGGCGTCCATGCGCTCTTCCTGCGAATCCGCCACAAAGACCACTCCATCGACGCCGCGCAGAATCAGCTTGCGGCTCGCATCATAGAACACCTGTCCTGGAACCGTATACAGGTGGAACCGGGTCTTGAAGCCTCGAACGGTGCCCAGATCGAGCGGCAGGAAGTCAAAAAACAGGGTGCGGTCGGTCTCCGTTGCCAGGGAAATCATCTTGCTTTTTTGCTTGTCGGAAGTTTTGTCGAAAATGAACTGCAGATTCGTCGTCTTACCGCCCAGGCCGGCGCCGTAATAGACGATCTTGCAGTTGATTTCCCGAGCCGCAAAGTTGATGAAACTCAAGACTCTCCTCAGATATGCCGCCGCGCTGGATAGATCGGGGCGTTATCAGGTGCTGACCTATATCCCTTTGAAAAGACTGTTTATACCATATCAGAACTGCTTCGGGGCGGCCCGAAATACCTGGCGTCTTTCAGCTGACAACAGTCCTGCAAGCGGGACGGCAGATTTGAAGCTATGTTCAGCGTTTCTGGGCTGCCGGCTGCGGCAACGGTCCTGGTGGCAGGGGATAATATCCCTGCTTGGCGATGACGGTGAGGTTAGGACGAAGTACTCTCACTTCAATCGAACGATAGCCGCTGGAAGCCGTTGGCCGCGCGTTGTAGCCCAGCGTGTACTGGTTCCGGGCAACGTCAGTAATTCTTGAATAGGCTTTTTCGATGGAGGAGCG
>JBLMYN010000193.1:0-2669 GCA_050258305.1 Actinomycetota bacterium | reverse complement strand
TCGCCGCCGTGAAGGGCCAGTTCCAGCGTTGCCGCGCGAGCGACGGGCAGTTTGCGGGCATCGACAATTGCTGAGACGCCGCTCTCCTCGCAAATGTGTCCAAGGTCGATGGAGAGACCATCGCTGAGGTCGATCATGGCGGTGGCGAGGCCGCGCCTGCGCAGCCAGGCTCCGGCCCTGAGCCGCGGTTCGGGGAAGAAGTGCCGGCTGCCCGCAACGGGACGGAGCTTCCGTCCGGCACGAAGTTGTTGCAGAGCGGCGGTTGAGCCTCCAAGCTGGCCCGTGACGTAAATGAGTTCTCCGGCCCGCGCGCCCGAACGCAACACGCCCTGTCCGGAGGGAACCTGGCCGATGACGATGATGTCCGCCGTGATCTCGTGCGCAGCCGACGCATCACCCCCCGCGAGTTGCACGCCGAATCGCCTGGCCAATCCGGTAAGGCCGCGGAGGAACTCATCAGCCCATCTCTGCGGAAGTTTTGCTGGCAGCCCGAGAGAAAGCAAGCAGGCGAGAGGATCGCCGCCCATGGCGGCAATGTCACTGAGCCCGCGAGCCAGACAGCGATAGCCAACGCTTCGGGCGGGATGCCACTGGCGGCGAAAGTGGACGTTTTCAATGGAAAAGTCGGTGGTGACAAGCAGCTCGTGGCCTGGCGAGACCCGCATAATGGCGCAATCGTCGCCGATGCCCCGGCTCACGGCACGGTTCCGGCTGTGGGTCGCCATGCGTCGGATGCTCTCAATCAGATTTTTTTCAGCAGCAATCAATGTGAGCTCAACTATATCGAAAACAAAGGGTTATTTGCGCCTTACCTTGTACTGGACGCCGCCCAACAGGGTCTTTCCGCCGGAAAATGTGCCGGTTTTGGCCGTTCCGACAGAAGGACAGCTTTGTATATGCACCCCAATCTATGCCCCGGCTGCGGCCTTTCGTCACTTTCAATGCTGTTGACAGGGGTAAGAAGCCCCGAGTAAAGTTACGAAACCAAAAAATCTCCCGAATCTGGCCGCCTGTAACCTCCCTCTGCCGGACGCAAGGCGTTCAGAAAAAGCGTGAATTCGCTGTTCAGACGGCCTGAAGATTTTGAGCCTGTCGCAATCAAGGCGCTCCTGAGAGCGTAAGTAAAAGGAATTTAATACTCGGAGTTAATCCTTGCGGAAACGTTTTTATATCATGCTGGTGGCCCGGAACGCCGAGGGCGAGCTTCTTAAAATCCCCATTCCTTTGCATTACGCCTACGTGTTCATTGCCGGGGCCCTGATTGGGATGCTGACGATCACCGGAATGGCGGGCTCTTACACCCGCATGCTGCTCAAGACCCAGCGTTTCAACCAGCTTCGCACGGAAAAAGAAGCCCTCAGATCGCAATATTCCCAGCTCGAACAGATTGCCCAGGAAAACCAGTTACAGGCCCAGTCGCTCACCTCGCTCGCCGGAGAAGTTTCTTCCCTCTACGGCCTCAAGCCCGATCCCGTGTTTCAGGATGACGATCCAGCATCAGCCTCTCTGCAGCAGTTTTATGCTCTGCGCATGACGGCCATGACGGGCGCCGCCTCGGTCGGCATCGGCATGGGCGATATCCGCGACGCGAGCACACGTGACTGGCTGCGCCTGGCCCAGGCTCCCACTTTGTGGCCTGTGCAGGGCCGGGTCAGCGGATCTTTCGGTGAGCGCATTGATCCCTTCAGTGGAGAAGGCGCTTTTCACCGTGGCGTCGATATCGCCGCTGCGGTCGGCACGCGCATCATCGCGCCTGCTGATGGCGTGGTGCGCTTCGCCGAACTGGTGAATGGCTACGGCCGCACCGTCCTGATTGATCATGGCAACGGCATCAGCACGCTCTACGGACACATGTCCGGCTACGCTGTCACACCCGGTGAACTGGTGCATCGCGGCGATACCATCGGCTACGTAGGCCAGAGCGGACGCAGCACCGGCCCGCATCTACACTATGAAGTACGCATCTTCAATACGCCCGTGAACCCGAACAAGTACCTGCGCTTTACTTTTACGCAGGAGGTGGCGTCGGGAGCGCCATAGGCTTGTGCCGGCGATGATGCCGACGCTGCCTGGGCCGCGGAACGGGAGCAGGGCTCGGAGAAGCGGAAGGTGCGGCGGCTTGAGGACCAGCCTGAGAAACCAGCTTTTTCAAAAATCTTTGTGAGAGCGTGGCCGTGAACACGGCCACGTTTTTGTTTTGCCGTACCTGAATGCTGTCAAGGGCGGCCTTCACGTCAGGGTCCGTGCCGTGTGTGCCCACTGACTGCGCCACAGTGCGGTACATCGAGAGGAATGCTCCCGCGGAGTCGGCTACCTGCTTGGCGGCCTCCTCGGTCGCCGCAATCACATCGGCACGCAACGCGAGGTCGCCTTCGTAGCGGACGGAGGCCACGGTCACCGTATCGGCGAGAAAATCAAAACTCAATCCGGATGGAAGTTCCTGCGTCTGCGCCCCCGAACCCGTCCGGACAATCGCCCAACCCAGGCTGGCCAGCGGCACGCGCTTGTAATAGCTCTGCAGCAATGAGGGGCCGTCAGGAGAGTCTTTCGCGGCATCGATGATTTCGTGCATCGGGTCCGTGGAAACCATGTTGGTGACGGCGACGCGGCTCTTGTCGAGCACGCATACGCGCACCGTGTGCCCCACATGCGGAATCACATAAAGCATC
>JBLMYN010000192.1:0-9121 GCA_050258305.1 Actinomycetota bacterium | reverse complement strand
TCTAGTCGGCCGCCGCAGCGGTCTGTTTTTTACCGCCCTCAAGGCTCTTGATCAGCTCCACATCGAGGCAGAGCGATTGCAGCTCGCGAATGAGAACGTTGAAGGATTCAGGCACGCCGGGTTCAATGGCGGCCTCGCCCTTCACGATGGCCTCGTAAATCTTGGTTCGGCCAAAGACGTCATCGGACTTCGCCGTGAGCAGTTCCTGCAGGATGTAGGCCGCGCCGTAGGCTTCGAGCGCCCACACTTCCATCTCTCCGAAGCGCTGCCCGCCGAACTGCGCCTTTCCACCCAGCGGCTGCTGTGTGATCAGCGAGTACGGCCCAATGGATCTTGCGTGGATCTTGTCGTCCACGAGGTGCGAAAGCTTCAGCATGTAGATGTAGCCCACGGTGACCGGCTGTTCGAACTTGTCACCGGTCATGCCGTCGTAGAGTTCGGTTTTGCCTGATTCCGGCAGACCGGCTTCCCGCAGCATGGCTTTGATTTCCGGTTCCCGTGATCCATCGAATACCGGCGACGCGAAGAACACGCCCTTGGTCAGCGTCCTGGCAACGTTGAGCAGTTCGTCTTCCTCGAGTTCAGCAATTTTGTTCCCGAACGGCGTATCCTTGAAGATGCCCTTCAGCTCGCGACGAATCACCTCCTCGCGCGAGTTCTCTTTCAGGAACTCACTGATGCGCTCGCCCAGTTGATACCCGGCCCAACCCAGGTGGGTCTCAAGAATCTGGCCCACATTCATACGGCTGGGGACGCCCAGCGGGTTCAGCACGATTTCCACCGGCGTGCCGTCCGCCAGGTAAGGCATATCTTCTTCCGGCAGAATGCGCGCGATCACGCCCTTGTTTCCGTGACGCCCTGCCATCTTGTCGCCCACGCTGAGCTTGCGCTTCATGGCGATATACACCTTCACCAGCTTGATCACGCCGGGAGGCAATTCATCACCTTTCTGCAGCTTGCCGATCCTCTCGTTCGTGATCTTGCGCAGCACGTCAATCTGGCGCGAGGTCATCTCTTCGATCTCGTCAATCTGCTCGTTGACGCGCGGGTCCTTATCGGCATACTTAATGCGTTTCAGGTTGCGGGTGGAGATCCGCTCGATGGTATCGCGATCAAGAATCGTGCCCTTGGTCAGCAGACGCTTGTTGGTGCGTTCGTCATGCAGGTCGGCCTGCACTTCCTTGCCGCCGAGGATCGCTTCCAGACGCTTCAACCGTTCGTCGGTGAGGATTCGAATTTCGTCAGCCAGGTTCTTCTCCAGCCGCTCGACCTGCGAAGCCTCAATCTGCTTGGCGCGCTCGTCTTTCTCCTGGCCTTTGCGAGAGAAGATTTTCACATCCACGACCGTGCCTTCGATGCCCGGAGGGCAGGTGAGCGAGGCATCGCGCACATCGCCGGCCTTCTCGCCGAAGATCGCACGCAGCAGCTTTTCTTCCGGCGTGAGCTGCGTCTCGCCCTTGGGCGTGACTTTGCCCACCATGATGTCGCCCTGCTTCACCGTGGCGCCAATGCGGATCACGCCGCTCTCATCCAGGTCGCGCAGCGATGATTCGCTCACGTTCGGGATGTCGCGCGTGATTTCTTCCGGGCCCAGCTTGGTGTCGCGCGCCTCGATCTCGAATTCCTCGATGTGGACGGAGGTGTAGTAATCCTCCTTCACCATCTTCTCTGAGACCAGGATCGCGTCCTCAAAGTTGTAGCCGCGCCAGGGCATGAACGCCACCAGCACATTGCGCCCCAGCGCCAGTTCGCCTTTATCGGTGCAGGGACCATCGGCAATTACGTGCCCTTTCAGCACGCGGTCACCCTTCTTGACCACGGGCTTCTGGTTGATGCAGGTGTTCTGGTTGGAGCGCTTGAACTTGGTGAGCTGATAGATGTCACTGCCCACTTCGCGGGAGAGCTGGGTGGGATGGTGTTCACCTTCCACGCGCACGATGATCCGTTCCGAGTCGACCGAGTCAACAATGCCATTGCGGCGGGCCAGCACCACGGCGCCGGAATCGCGCGCCGTAACACCTTCCATTCCGGTGCCCACGTAAGGCGCCTGAGCGCGCAGCAGCGGAACCGACTGGCGCTGCATGTTCGCGCCCATCAACGCGCGGTTGGCGTCGTCGTGTTCGAGAAACGGCACCAGCGAAGCCGCCACCGACACAAGCTGTTTCGGGCTCACGTCGATGTAGTCGACTTCTTCGCGCGGCACCAGCACAAAGTTGCCGGCTTTGCGGGCATTGACCAGTTCGGCCACAATTCGGCCCTTGTCGTCCAATTCAATGTTCGCCTGCGCAATCACGTGGCGGTCTTCTTCCCACGCGGACAGGTAGAAGGAAAACGGCTCCCAGTCGATCGGCTTTTTGCGGCGCTCTTTCAGGTCCGCATTCGTTTTCTCCATCTCCTTCTGTTCAATGTGGTCGCCCACACGACGATCGCTGTCTCCCGCGTTGACCACGCTCACAAAGTCAATGATTCGGGCGTCCTTCACGCGGCGATAGGGTGACTCGATGAAGCCGTAGTCGTTGATTCGCGCGTAACAGCTCAGAGAGCTGATCAGGCCGATGTTCGGGCCTTCCGGCGTCTCAATCGGGCAGATGCGGCCATAGTGCGTCGGGTGTACGTCGCGGACTTCGAACCCCGCGCGTTCACGCGACAGGCCGCCCGGCCCCAGAGCGGACAGACGACGCTTGTGCGTAATTTCCGACAGCGGGTTCGTCTGGTCCATGAACTGCGAAAGCTGTGACGAACCGAAGAACTCGCGGATCGCCGCCATCACCGGCTTGGCGTTCACCAGGTCGTGCGGCATGGCCGTGGACATTTCCTGGTACACGCTCATCTTTTCCTTGATCGCGCGTTCCATGCGCACCAGGCCGATGCGGAACTGGTTCTCCATCAGCTCGCCCACCGCGCGCACGCGGCGGTTGCCCAGGTGATCAATGTCATCCACGGCGCCGATGTTCTTGCGCAGCTTCAGCAGGTAGCGGATGGTCGCATAAAAATCGTCCGGATCCAGCGTGCGCTTTTCCAGGTCCGTGGCTTCATTCTTCTCGTACAGCTTGATGTTGAACTTCAAGCGGCCTACGCGGCTGAAATCGTACTTTCGCGGGTCGAAGAACATCCCATGAAACAGCGCCGTCGCGGTGTCCAGGGTCGGCGGGTCGCCGGGACGCAGCTTGCGGTAGATCTCAATCAACGCTTCCTGCGGGGTCTTGACCGAGTCGCGGCGCAGAGTCGCGCTGATCACATTGCCCACATCGTCACGCTCGGGGAAGAACAGGTGGATCTCTTCAATCCCGGCGTCCATCATCTTGCTGAGCTTGTCTGCGGTCAGCTCGCTGTTGGCTTCCAGCAGGACGTCGCCCGTATTGATATCCACCACGTCGGCGGCCACAAACGCGCCTTCCAGGTCCGTGGTGTCGATATCAATCTCGGTGATCTTCGCCTTCTGGATTTCCTTGAGCACCGCCGGCGTAATCTTGCGGCCGGAGTGGGCAATCTCATGCCCGCTCTTGTCCTTGATGCTGTGCGCCAGCTTCAGGCCCAGCAGGTTGGTCGGCTTTTCAATGCCGCTTTCCAGCAGCCAGCGGAGCTTTTTCTCCTTGAGGCTGATCCGGTCCACCGTGTAGAACGTGCGCAGAATGTCTTCATCAGAGCGCAGGCCCAGGGCGCGCAGGAAAATCGTACCCAGAAATTTGCGTTTGCGATCGATACGGACATAGAGGATGTTTTTCTGATCGTATTCGAATTCCACCCACGATCCGCGGTACGGGATGATCTTGCCCAGGAAGTACGTACGGTTGTTGGCGGTCTCAAAGAAGACGCCGGGGGAGCGGTGCAGCTGGCTGACGATCACGCGCTCCGTGCCGTTGATGATGAACGTTCCGTTCTGGGTCATCAGCGGAATGTCGCCGAAGAAAACTTCCTGCTCCTTGATATCGCGGATGCTCTTGTTGCCGGTTTCCGCATCCTTGTCGTAGATGGTCAGGCGGATGGTGACCTTCAGCGGAGCGGAGTAGGTCATGCCGCGCTCTTCGCATTCGGCCACGTCATATTTCAACTGCAATCCAACCGGGTCGCCGCACTTGTTGCAGAAATCAGGCGTATTGGCGTTGTAGGTGCCGCATTTGTTGCAGAGCACTTCGCCGGGATGAAACGGATCGGTGATGACCGTGTTGCCGCAGTTGCGGCATGTGGTGCGCAGGTGGTGAAGGCCCTTCAGGTGTCCGCACTTGCATTCCCAGTTGCCGATGGAAAAATCCACGAAGGCCAACTCGGAGACATTGCGGAAATCCGTGATGGGGAAGACTGATTGAAAAACGGACTGCAATCCGCTGTCATCACGCTCGCTGGGCAGCTTGTCCATCTGCAGGAAGCGGTCATAGGAACGCTTCTGGACCTCAATGAGGTTGGGAATCTGCAGAGCTGCCGGAATCTTGGAGAAATCGAGACGATAACGGGAGGCGCCATTCTTATTGGGCATGATTACTCCTAAAAACTGGTTCACTCAGGTTCGCTCTCGCGGCGAACTGATTTGGGCTGCTCTGGATTTTTCTTGCTTTTCCAGAGCGAAACCTGTTAACTATGCAGCTTCATACCCGCTGCACAACAAAGTGGGCAGCAGACAAACAGAAACGTGCGTCGCCGGGAGACGAGAGTTCCCGTTGACGCCGTCGCAGCGAAATGCGAATGCTGAATTGTGTTTGTCCGCGCCCGTTGTGACTAGACCGTTCTGGGTCTGTCTCTCACAGACCTGTTAAAAAGCAAAAACCGGCAGGCAGGCTACGACCCGCAAGCCACGCCAAGCTTGGGGCACCACGCCTTTGTCCCTGCGCCATCGACAAAAAACCGGTTCGGAAGAGAAGCCACCGTATCTATTTGATAACAGAAGTTGTCCCCCGGATTCAAGTTGTCTGAGAGAACACTACCCATCGCCCTCTCAGACAGACCCAAGACATGCCCGAAAGTGGCATCCAGGTGCCACTTTTGGATGCTTACTTGACTTCGACTGTCGCCCCGGCCTCGATGAATTTCTTCTTGATGGTCTCCGCCTCTTCCTTGGAAACGTTCTCCTTGATCGGCTTGGGAGCGCCATCCACCAGGTCCTTGGCCTCTTTCAGGCCCAGGCTGGTAACTTCACGTACGGCCTTGATTACATTGATCTTATTTGCGCCCGCGCCGGTCAGCACCACGGTAAATTCGGTCTTTTCTTCCGCCGGTGCCGCTGCCGCCGCGCCGCCACCCGCCACCACCACCGGAGCCGCCGCTGCTGCGGAGACGCCGAGCCGCTCTTCCAGCTTCTTTACCAGTTGGGCCGCATCCAGAAGGCTGAGCCCAACAATCTGATCTTCAAGTGCCTGCAAATCTGCCATTTTCCTATCCCACCTTTGTGAAATCGTTTTGTGCTGATTCGCCGCATCACCCCATCGCGTTCCAATGCGCCCAGACAAGCGCCACGTGAGCCGCTGACAGCGAGAACCTCTATCCTGCAGGCGTGCACCGGGCCTGCAGGAAAACTCGTTTAATCCGTAACCTGCGGATTGACCGGAGCCGGCTCAGCCGCCGCGACTACCGCAGCGCCGCCTCCGTCTGCAAACTTGTTCTTTTCCACGCCCTGGTTGATCACCACCGC
The DNA here is from genome assembly GCA_050258305.1 of Actinomycetota bacterium. Lineage (GTDB taxonomy): Bacteria > Acidobacteriota > Terriglobia > Terriglobales > Acidobacteriaceae > Angelobacter. Next base: position 3,498 of record JBLMYN010000192.1, on the reverse strand, counting down.
CAGATCGCGTCCTGCGGCGTTCATCACCGTCACCAGACGCTGCGCCGGAGCATTGATCAGGAAGAGCAGCCTGGAGTAAATCTCTTCCTTTGAGGGCATCGTCGCCAGGGCCTTGATCTCGTTGATTGAGATCACGCGGCCTTCCAGCACGCCTGCCTTAAAGGAGAACTCCGGATTCTCATCTACGTACTTGCTCAGCGCCTTGGCCAGGGCCACCGGATCGCCATCCGTGTAGGCGATGGACGTGACGCCCTTCAGGCCTTTCAATGCCTCGCCGACGCTTGTGTCTTTCGACGCACGCTCGGCCAGGGTGTTCTTCACCACCTGATACTGCGCTCCCAGGGAACGCATCGTGCGCCGCAACTGGTCGTCTTTGGCCACCGTGAGCTTGGAAAACGTGCCCACAATCATGCTGCTGGCTTTTTGCAGGCTGGCGTTGAGCTTTTCAATCTGTTCGGCTTTTTTGGCTTTGGTCAGTGCCATTTTTCAGTCCTCTCTACGCCTTCGCTGCGGCTTCAACCGCTGCGGTGTCGACCGGCACGCCCGGTCCCATGGTGGAAGAGATATAAGCTCCCTTGATGTACTTGCCTTTGGCGGCCGCGGGTTTCGCGCGCACCACGCTGCTGATCACCGTGGTGGCGTTCTCCACCAGTTTGTCCGGCGAAAAGGAAATCTTGCCTACGGGCACATGCACCAGCGCTGTTTTATCGGTACGGAACTCCACCTTGCCGGCCTTGATCTCTTTCACCGCGTTGGCAATATCGAAGGTGACGGTGCCGGTCTTCGGGTTGGGCATCAGGCCGCGCGGACCGAGCACCTTGCCCAGCTTGCCGACTGATTTCATCATGTCCGGCGTGGCAATCACGGCGTCAAAATCCGTCCAGCTTTCCTTCTGGATCTTTTCCACCATGTCCTCGCCGCCCACGAAGTCGGCGCCCGCTGCTTCCGCCTCGCGAACCTTTTCACCGCTGGCGACAACCAGCACCTTCTTTGATTTTCCCAGGCCATGCGGCAGAACCACCGTGCCGCGCACCATCTGGTCAGCGTGCTTGGGATCGACGCCCAGGCGGAGTGTGACCTCCACCGTCTCATCAAACTTGGCGAATTTCACTTTCTGCAGCAAAGGCACGGCTTCCGCCAGAGGGTAGTGGCGGTTTTCAACCGCACTCCGCGCCTTGGTAATGTTCTTTCCTGATTTGCGACTCATTGTGTTTTCCTCATCTCCCACCGCTTCCGGGCTCTTCTCCGGGGCCGTGGTGTATCGACGTTACTTCTAAGCTCTTCGCGTTCTGCTGAGCACTCAGCATTCAGCACTCAGCATGCAGCCCTTCAACTGAACTGAGCACTCCAAATTCTTTGCACTTGACTCTTACACTCCGCTCCGCATCCCATCCCTCACGACTGTTTTGCAAGGGGCTGAATGCTGACTGCTGAGTGCTGACTGCTTTCTAGGCAGTAACTTCAATCCCCATACTGCGGGCCGTGCCCTTCACGCTCTTGATCGCGGACTCCAGGGAAGCGGCGTTCAGGTCCGGCATCTTCTGCTTGGCGATTTCCAGCACCTGCTTTTCCGTCACCTTGCCGACCTTGTCTTTATTCGGCGCGCCCGAACCCTTGGCGATTCCCGCCGCCCGCTTCAGCAAAATGGCAGCCGGAGGCGTCTTGGTAATGAAGGTGAACGAGCGGTCCGTGTAAACCGTAATCACCACAGGGATGATCAGGCCCGCCATCTCCTTGTTCTGCGTGCGCGCGTTGAACTGCTTGCAGAACTCCATGATGTTGATCTGTGCCTGGCCCAGCGCCGGACCAACCGGAGGAGCCGGCGTCGCCTTGCCGGCTTCAATCTGCAGCTTTACGGATGTCTGTACTTTCTTTGGTGCCATCTGTTTGTCCTGAATTCGTGATTTGCGAATTGTGATTTGCGATTGGGCACGATTCAAAATCGCAAATCACCAATCACAAATTACCCAATTACTCAGTTACCAAATCGCTCTACGCGACCTTCTCCACCTGTCCAAATTCGAGCTCGACAGGGGTAGCCCGTCCGAAGATCGTCACCATCACTTTCAGCGTTTCGCGATCTTCGTTCACTTCGTCGACCGTCCCGTTGAAATTCGCAAACGGGCCGTCCGTAATGCGCACGGTCTCGTTCTTCTCGAACTTGACCTTGATCCTGGGCTTGTCCTTGCCCACATTCACGCGATAGACGATCTGGTTCACTTCGTCTTGCGAAAGCGGGGTGGGATCGTTCGCCGTACCCACAAATCCGGTGACGCGGGGCGTGGACTTCACCACGTGCCACACGTGATCGCCTTCGCCGCCGGTGCGGAACCCGGTCAGGTCCATCTGCACCAGCACATAGCCGGGATAGAACATGCGCTCGACCGTATATTTCTTGCCGCCGCGGATCTCCGTGACCGGTTCGGTCGGAATCACCACTTTGCCGATCTTGCCCTCCAGGCCGAAAGCCTTGACGCGCGACTCCAGTGACTCCTTCACCTTGCGCTCAAAACCCGAGTAGCTGTGGATGATGTACCACTTCATGTTCGGGTTGGCGTTTTCTTCGGGAACAGGCTGCCCGCCCTCCGGCGGGGTTGCGCTGGCGCCCATTGTGTTCTGCTCTTCCATCTCAAAAATCAACTTTCCGGGCGTGACTACCTGGCGTGATGCAACAGCCAATCCACGCCCCTGGCGATCACCGAGTCAATAGCAAAAAAATACACGCCGAACAGGATGACCGTGATGATGACCACCACCGTGGTCGCCTGAACCTCTCTGCGGTTCGGGAATGTGACTTTCCGCATTTCATTGCGGACGTCAGAAAGAAAACCCTTGGTACGCGCGGGAAATTGCTTCAGCCGCCCGCTCAGGCTCTGTTCATCGCGCGTCATTGTTGCTGCTTTCGCCATTTGGTTCCTACCTTTACTGAACAAGCCGTTAGCAATTGGCACTTAGCTGTTGGCCTTGCCTCATGTGTCCACCGTTTCAGGTCCATTCAGCCAAGTACCACATACTGAGTACCAAGTACTTCTTACAATCTGGCAGGGGCGGAGGGATTCGAACCCCCAAGTCCGGTTTTGGAGACCGGCAGTTTAGCCGTTGAGCTTACGCCCCTCCGAAATCAGCAATTAGCACTTAGCCATTAGCAAGTAGCCGGGCACGCGTCCTGGCTAATTGCGAGTTGCCAGTTGCTGTTTGCTGCTACTTAACCTCTTTGTGCGCCGTGTGCTTCCGGCAGCGCTTGCAAAACTTCTTGAACTCCAGACGGCCCGTTGTGGTCTTCTTGTTCTTGGTGGTCGAGTAGTTCCGCTCTTTGCAGTCGCCGCACTGTAATGTAACGATATCTCGCATAAATTCCGCTTCCCAATTTTTGATGTCCGATTTGTGATTGGCGGAGTTACAAGTCACCAATCACAAATCGCCAATTCTGCTTACTGAATAATCTCGCTGATCGTTCCTGCACCCACGGTCCTTCCGCCTTCGCGGATGGCGAACCTG
>JBLMYN010000191.1:0-2868 GCA_050258305.1 Actinomycetota bacterium | reverse complement strand
CGTGCGCCGCTTCCTCAGGGACATCCGCTCTTGTCCGCACCACGACCGTCTGCCCGGTCAGGAGCTTGTCGATGGTCCACTTGAATTCGGCTGGATTCAGCCGCGAAAGCCGGAGCGGCGTGCCTTGCTTCGCCTGATAGCGCAGCAGGTGAAACCGTGAACTCTCATCCTCAAATTCGTACAGGCTGATGCAATCACTTTTGAAGAAATCAATGAACTGTCTGAAACCATGATCGATCTCTGTTCTCACCAGGCCGACGGGCAGGTCGAGAAGGCTGGCGGCAAGGCTGCTTTCCAGCCTCTCGACCGCAAGCCGCCGGGCGAGTTCGCGTTCGGCCCTCTTCCGCTGAATAATTGTCCGGAGCAGCAACACAATGAGCAGAGCCTCCACCCCTACCGTAACGCCAAGGTCCATGAATCGCGATTTGTACGGGTCTGGGGACTGCTGGTTCAGTACGGCAGATTCGGATGGAAACCGGACCGCGGCTTCAACACGCAGGACGGATATACCGAAGAACAGGAAAAGGCCTGTGATGCAAAGACGCCGAACGGAAATACTGCCTGCTCCTCGTTTACTCGGAGGGGCCGCAATTGGGGGACCCGGCAGGACATAGGTTCCTTGCGTCACAACACACAACTCAGGACAGATACTTCAGGACAGTCAACATTGTCCTTCTGACCCGCTTGCTGCACTGTGACTTCCGTCACCAGGATCGGTGTTCCAGGACACTTAGATTTCTGCCCATTTGTGAACTCTTCACCCCGGGACCGATCACCTCACAAGGACTTCCCTAGCATTTTTGCCAGTATCCTTCCGCGGTGCAATCGCACATGCTTTAGCTGGAGGAGTACGGAATTGGACCTCAAAGTTGCAAAACACAAGCCAGGTCAAGCCAGTGCTTAGTCTGGCGGGTGAGGAGGTTTGCAATGTACGAAAGAATTCGTCGCCTGTTTGCAATTGCGGCGCTCCTTGCGTTTTGTGGCACAGTAGCCATTGCGCAGGACACGGCCACAGTCAAGGTACGGGTCAGTCCGCCAGAAGCGTATATCTTCGTGGATGGGCAGCCGTTTGCGCACCGCAGTCAGACCATTAGCTTAACCGCCGGTGAACATACAATCGGCGTTTACAACTACGGCTTTGTGCCGCAGGTACAGAATGTCACTCTGGTTCCCGGCCGGAACCCTCAGATTGTCGCGCGATGGGAAGCAGTCCCGGGCAATGTGACCGGACCCTGGGGCAAGATCCAGATCGAGGACGCCAATCACAGAGCGGCTGTTTTTCTCAACGAAATGAAGCCGGAGTTCTTTGTGGGCCATGTGGATGAAATGAACCAGGGAATCGGCCCCCACCAGAAGCTGGTAGTCCCCGTGGGCACGTACCAACTGATCGTGGTCAATCCTAAAGAAACTCAGCCTGCATATTCGCAGGCCATTGAAGTAAAAAACAATGAACGTGTAATCGTCAACGTGGCCAGTGGCAAGATCAAATATGAGAATTGGCACAGAGCAGGCAAGCACAACGCTCTCGGCCGTTTCCGCACCGGCGCCGCCACCGCTACGATTGCCGTTGCCCCAGTCACGGGCACCTTCAGCGTGGACAAGACCGCCATCAAGTGCGGAGAGCCCGTGATCCTGAGCTGGACATCCAGCGAAGCGCCTGAAATCACCGTTGCCGCTTCACCGGCCATGCAGCTTGAGCCCAGCGGCCAGCGCACGGAGAATCCAACTCGCACCACAACTTATACTTTCGTGGCGAAAGGCCCGGGAGGAATCGTAACGCAGACCCAGACCGTTCACGTCGATCCCGACGTGCAGACGGCCCTGTCGGCATCGCCCATGGAAGTTCACTATCGCCGGATCGACGACAAGGTGATTGATCCCGGCAATGCGACCCTCACCTGGTCTGCCGACAATGCACAACAGGCTTCACTCAATCCAATGGGATCGGTTGCCATCAAGGGGCAGCAGACCATACCTGCGGCGCCCACAAAGACCGATATGGGCACCGTGGATGAAATGGCAACCTACACTCTGGTGGCCACCAACAACTGCGGTGGTTCCGATAAGAGCTTCGCCGCAGTCCATATCACCGGCACCATTGAGCCTCTGCCCGTGGTTCCGCTGACCAGCATCTTCTTCCCCACCGCCTATCCGACGGAGAAGAGCCCTCAGATTGGTCTGCTCGCCGGCCAGCATGCTCTCCTGAGCGATACCGTTGCGGGATTCAAGAAGTTCCTGGAGTATGACCCTGATACTAAACTGAAGATCCTCGCCTTTACGGATCCCCGCAGCGAGGAGGACTACAACATGGCGCTCAGCACACGCCGCGGCAACATCGTGAAAGACGCGCTGGTTGCCCTTGGCGTGGAAGAGTCCAGGATTGAGGTTGTGCCTCTGGGTGAAGCGCAACAGCTCGACAAGACTGCTGTTAAGGAACGCGAAGAGGCGAATGGATTCAAGCGGCCGATCACGTCCGCTCTGGTCCATGCGTACAACCGGCGCGTCGATCTCGTGATGATTCCCAAGGTGAAACCTGAACAGCAATCCAAGCAGGTGTTCCCACCGAGGGGAAACAGAGAGATGCAGATCCTTGAGAGCAGCGCTTTCCACGGTCTACGGACCGTACAGAAAGTAAGCGCACCCATGGCTGCGCCTTCAGCCGCAGGACAGCAATAGCGACGATTCGACTTCGGCCCTTCCCGGCGCAAGCCGGGAGGGCCGGGCCGGAAAATCTGCCGAGGTCGCAATCATGTACCTCACAAGAAATTTGCGAGGTATCCTGCTCATGGGCCTGCTCTTCGGGCCTACACAGCTCACCAGATATTCGAGCAAACCCACCACCCGACCCGCGGTTGGAGCCTCCAAGGC
>JBLMYN010000190.1:0-10804 GCA_050258305.1 Actinomycetota bacterium | reverse complement strand
GCCCAATCCGCGGGTGGAACCAATTCCGCGGGGACCGCTCCCCAGGCCGCCACGGTAATTGTGTTCTGACTAGTTCGCTACCCTACAACGAGAGGGAGTAAAAACAAGAAGCCCGCCGTTGCCGGCGGGCTTATGAATGTGAGAACGATTTTTTACGCCGCTGCCTTGGCGTCCGCCGCCTTTTGCGCGCCGATCCTCATCCCGTAGAACGATCTCACGACAAAGTAGACCGCAATCAGGAAAAAGAGAATCGACAGCACGGTGGTGACTCCTGTGCCGCGTTCGGCAGTTAACTTAACCGCCAATTCAACGGCCAGCAGTCCGAACAAGGTAGTGAATTTGATGATCGGGTTGAGCGCGACGGAAGACGTATCTTTGAACGGATCGCCCACCGTGTCGCCGACCACTGTGGCGGCATGCAGGTCCGTGCCTTTCATCTTGAGCTCGGTTTCAACCACTTTCTTCGCGTTGTCCCATGCGCCGCCGGCATTGGCCATGAAGATGGCCTGGTACAGGCCGAACACAGCAATCGAGATCAGGTAGCCGATAAAGAAGTACGGCTCCGCGAACGCGAACGCCAGGGTAGCGAAGAAGACGGTCAGGAAGATGTTAAACATACCCTTCTGTGCGTATTGGGTGCAGATTTCCACCACCTTCTTGGAGTCGCTCACGGAGGCCTTCTCCACACCTTCCAGCCGGATGTTCCGCTTGATGAACTCCACCGCGCGGTACGCTCCGGTGGTCACGGCCTGAGTGGATGCGCCGGTGAACCAGTAGATGATCGCTCCGCCGGTGATCAGGCCCAGCACGAAAGGCGCGTGCAGCAGGGAAAGATTCACGGTGTTCTTTGTGAGCCCTTCGGTGAGCGCCATGATGATGGAGAAAATCATGGTGGTCGCGCCCACCACCGCGGTGCCGATGAGCACGGGTTTGGCCGTTGCTTTAAATGTGTTCCCGGCGCCGTCGTTTTCTTCCAGCATCTCTTTCGCCCGCTCAAAGTTCACGGTGAAGCCAAAATCCTTCTTGATTTCCGCTTCCACGTTCGGGATCTGCTCGATCAGTGATAGCTCATAAACCGACTGGGCGTTGTCTGTCACAGGGCCGTAGGAGTCCACGGCAATTGTCACCGGCCCCATGCCCAGGAAGCCGAAGGCGACCAGACCGAATGCAAACACAGGAGGCGCCAGCATGAGTTGCAACCTGGGATCAGTTGCAAGGGGCCCTCCCAAACCCAGCGTGCTGAAATAGTAGCCGATGGCCATCAGTATGACCATGCTCAGTCCCAGCCAGAAGGCGGAGAAGTTCCCGGCCACCAGACCGGAAAGAATGTTGAGCGAGGCACCGCCCTCCTCGGATGAGGTGACGATCTCGCGCACGTGACGCGAGTCTACTGAGGTGAAGACCTTCACCAGTTCGGGAATGATGGCCCCGGCCAGTGTTCCGCAGGAAATGATCGCTGAAAGCTTCCACCAGAGCGTGGGATCACCATTCAAATCGGGGATGATCGCCTTGGAGACTATGAACGTGAGAATGATGGAGACGATGGAGGTCAGCCAAACCAGGGAGGTCAAGGGAGCCTCAAAGTTCATCTCATCTGCATTGGCGTAGCGGGCCCTGGCGATCGCTTCGTTCGCGAAGTAGGAGACGGCGCTGGCTACCAGCATCATCACGCGCATCACGAAAATCCAGACCAGGAGTTGTATCTGGATTGTGATGGATGGAACTCCGAGTACGATAAAGGCGATCAGGGCCACGCCCGTGACGCCGTAGGTTTCAAAGCCATCGGCGCTCGGGCCTACCGAGTCGCCCGCATTGTCGCCCGTGCAGTCGGCGATCACGCCCGGGTTGCGGGCATCGTCCTCTTTGATCTTGAAAACAATCTTCATCAGATCAGAGCCGATGTCCGCGATCTTGGTGAAAATGCCGCCGGCTATACGCAGCGCAGCCGCGCCCAGCGATTCGCCGATGGCGAAACCGACAAAGCAGGACCCTGCGTAGTCACGCGGGATGAAAAGCAGAATGCAGAGCATCATCAGGAGCTCGACGCTGATCAGCATCATCCCGATGCTCATTCCCGCTTTCAACGGAATGGCATAAATCGAGTAGGGCTTGCCCTTCAGTCCGGCAAAGGCGGTGCGCGAGTTGGCAAACGTGTTCACACGAATTCCGAACCATGCCACGCCGTAGCTGCCGGCGATGCCGATGAGGCTGAAGAGGAGAATGATGATGACCTTAACGGCAGAGAATCCCAGCAGCAGGCCGAAATACAGCAGGATCACGACTGCAATAAAAGCTTCCAGCAGCAGCAGGAATTTGCCCTGTGTGATCAGGTAGGTCTTGCAGGTCTCATAAATGAGCTCGGAGATCTCCCGCATGGACCGGTGCACGGGCAGGTTTTTGAGCTGAACGTAGATGATCAGCCCGAACAGGCCGCCGAAGGCGCAGAACAACAGCCCAATCGAAAGCAGCTTGCTGCCGTCGATGCTTCCATTGAAGAACCTAGCCTTGGCCATGTCCGGCATGGGCAGGTTGGCTTCACCGCCGGCTTCCGGCTCGTTGGCATGCCCGGACAGGCTGGCTGACTGTTGCTGGGCCATGGCGCCGGTTTCAGGGTTGGGGACAGAGCCGGATTGCTGTTGCGCCGCCGTGGACGCCGGCTGTGCCTGCTGCGCAAACGCCGGCAACGCAAAGACCATCAACGCGATCATCACTGCCGCAAAAATCGGGCGCGCGGAAGTTGCACGTACCATCAGGCCCAGGGAGAGCCGTCTGTGCATAAAGGTTCCTCCAAAAAAGCTAAAGATCGTGGGTTTGTGATTTAACTTAAACGCCTTATCTGGCAATTCCAGAAACGCGCTTCCACATCAAGAAACCGTGGTTTGAGGTTTGGCCGCGTCGGAGATTTACCGGGCAGATCGCAGGCCAGATACCTTGCTCCTGCTCCGGTAAAACCTGTTTTTATAACATTTTCGGGGAAGTGCGGTCAATGCGACGAAAGGGGTAAGTGCCTATTGTGAGAGAGAAACAGAGTCACCCATGTCGCTTGCCCTGGAAGCACAACCTGAAAGAGCGATACATTCAGGATTTTGTCCCGCACAGGTTCAATCCGGGGCTCACGGCGCCAGTTGTTCCGTCGGAAATATCAGCACCGGCGCCATCTCTCTGCAATGGGGAGAAACTCCCGCGTGCTTGCTGAGCCTGCATGATTTCGATCCTGTTTCCGACAGGGCATCGCGGGGCTGCCGCCCCGGGTTTGATCGCAATGCCCCAGGTTTCTATACAGGGCCCCGGTGGCTCCCAGGCCGAGCAGGTGCCTCTCGATAGCCGCAGATGTTCGATTTGAGTCGGTTTGTCTGAGGGGTGAACGGTTCTTCCGGGTTGTCGGCATGATCAGCGTTCTCCTGTTGGGTGTGTGAAACCAGGTGCAGGAATCCACACAGGTACAACCGGCCCGGCTGCACCCACAGAGTTTTTCTGCTGGCCTGGTCCTGCTCGGGTGCATGCCGCCGGTTCGGTTCACCTCGCCAGCGCGATGACCGGCTGCGCGAGCATGGCCTGAACAAAGGTTCCGCCCACCAGCAACGCGGTAAACAGAGCTACTGCGTAAACGAGCATCTTGCGTGTCTTTAGACCCAGTCGCGGCGACATCTGCCACAGCAGCCAGGCGGCCAGCGGCACAATCTGGATGGCGTGAATGGCGATAAAGTGCGCAATCCGCAGATCGCCGGCAGTAGTGCTCCAGTTCAGGAAGGGAAGCCCCGGGCCGCCGTCTTTTGCTCCAACCGTGTGCGATCCCCGCGCAAGCATGTAACCGCCCACGGCATTGCCGGCCAGGAAGATTACGATGCTTAACCGGATGGCCAGGACCATAGCGGCGTCAGCGATCCTGGTCCATGTTTCTTTTCCGCAGAAGACGACCAGCAACCCGATCAGGATGGCTGTATTCACAGACACCATGGCGGTGGTCATCTGTTGGATTGACCAGTCAGCAAAGCCCGAGGTCGCAGCGAGATTTGCGTTCCGCCAGGCCTGGGCACTCAGAGAAAGCATTTCGAGCACCACGCTCGCCACCATCGTCCGGCGTACGATCCGAATGAGGCGGCTGGAGAGCTGCATCTCTGTCAGGAACATGCTCACTGTCCACACAAACGTGGCAAAGGAGATGGCAAACTTGATCGGTTTGAACCAGGGATTGGCATATTGCGCCGTTCCCGGATTCAGGTAGCTGACCATCGCAAACACAGGCACACTCAGGAGCAGAGCCCAGCCAAAGTGGTGCAGCAGGCGGTCGCTTGCCTTGAGTTCGGCGAAGAAGTTGCGGACCGCGGATGGCGCAAATGTCTGCCTTGCGGTGCGTACGAAGGCTCCGATATATGAGGTGCTTTCGGGGCGCTCGTCCCAGGACCCTGCGCCTGCCAGCGCCAGATCCGCGGCAACTGCCTGCTCATTGAAGGTAGTACCCCTGAGATATGTCATGGCTTGTCTCCCCACACGTTGATCTGTTCGTCTTCCGGGACAAGGCACACGAATCCCTGGCCTCCGCAAAGGAAAATTGCGGCAGCCAAGTGGGGACACACGACTGCGTGGCATCAGCTACAGAAGCGTAGCCATGCATTTGTGCGACGTTTAACTAAAGCGGTGAATGACTGATCTTGCGCAAGAACAGCGGTTGGAAGCGTCAGGGTAATTCGCGCTTCTTGCGTTCGGGTCAGATTCAAGCGCCCTTGCAAACAGCCCACGTAGCCTGATTGCCCGGAAGGGGACCTTCGTTCACTTGTCCGCCAGCGTCCGTTCTGAGGGAGGCGCTGGCGCGGTGCTTCGAAAGCGTCCGCCGAACTGAAAAAAAGGATGCACGAAGGTAATTAGAGAATGATTGGAGGCAGATTAGACTTTCCAAGATTCGCTGGATTTTCAATCAAAGCCATAGCTTAGACCTATCAGTCACCGGAAAACAGATAATTTCAGTCATAGACGAATCCTATGGCGACGCAGGAAGCCGGCAATGTTTCTGATAGATGGGCCCTATCGGAAGAAAACAGTTCTTCAAGGGAGATGCGAATCGAAAAGCGCACAAGAAAAAGCGGAAGCTGCGCCTGGTCAGCTTCCGCTTTGAAAATGAATGTCTTACTGTACGTATATGTCGCCTGATCCAGTATGGAGGTCGACCAACGGACCGCCATTTCCCACTTTGCCCTGAACCCGGTTGCGCGAAATCGTGCCCTGTGCAGTAAACGTCTTGGTGATTCTCAGGCTGCCGGAAGAGGTGCGAGCGTCAATGTTGAAGGATGCCTGAGGAGGAATCTTGAGTGTGATGGTCCCCGACCCGGCGCCGAGTTGCCAGCCGCTCGTCGGTTCTCCGTCTGCCTGGATATCGCCGCTGCCGGTCTGGGCGCGCAAGCCGCCTTTGATCCCATATAGCTTCACGTTGCCCGATCCGGTTCCGACTCTGACGTTGCCGGCTGCTACCTGTCGCATCTCCACGTCGCCGCTGCCGGTAGTGGCGTTAATTTCACCCGCAACGCCATCAGCACGGATGTTACCGCTGCCGGCGGTGGCGGTGAGGGCGCCTTTCACGGAGCCGATCTTCAAGTCGCCCGAACCTGAGCTTATGCGGGCATCCGCGCCCAGATTATCCGCGCTGATGTTTCCCGAGCCGGTCCTGCAGGTAAGGGGCAACTGCAAGCCATTGATCACCTGATCGCCCGACCCGGTTGTGGAAGTCAGGCGAGTCTTCGCCGGGACGGTGAGGTCGTAGTCAATCGAGATATTGCGAAAGAGACTGTGGTCCTGCGCCCTGCCGATATGAATGATATTGCCTTGTTGTTCAATGGGCGGGTTCTGTTCAATCTGATGAATTCGCTCCTCCGCGCTGCCGCCGAAAAGCCACGAATTGCTGGCGTGCAATTTTGCGGAGACAATGACGGAATCGCCGTTGCCGGTGTGTACAGTAATGTCGCCCGAACCTGAAACCACCGTCAGGTCCACCTGGCCGTTCACTTTCAATGTGCGATCAAAATGCCCTGTGGTGGCCGCGCTTGCCGGCAGCATCCCCACCGCAAGCACAACCGCAACCAGCGCGAGGTTCTTGCAAATTTTCACGATGTCCTCCGTTTTTATTGCAGCACTACCTGCTGGCCTTCCCGCAATCCACTCACAAGTTCAGTTTTGGATCCATTGGAGATGCCTACCTTAACGGCGACTTTCCTTTTGCCGCCCTTCGCCGAGGCATCAGGAATTTCCACCGACGCATTGCGGTCTTTGTCGTAGATCAGCGCGCCCTCGGGGACAATCAGCACGCCCTTGTGCTCATCCTGGATGATCTCGGCATTCGCCGTCATTTGCGACTTCAACTCGCCTTTGGCGTTGTCGATGGAAATGCGCACCTCAAAGGTGGTCACGTTGTCCTTTTCCACACCCATGGGCGAGATCTTTGTCACTTTTCCGTAGAAAGTACGGTCCTTGTACGACTCCACCTTGATCCGTGCCGGCTGGCCCAGATAGACCTTGCCGATGTCGCTCTCATCCACCTTGCCTTTTACGTAAACCTGGCGTGTATCGCCCAGCGTCATCACCAGCGTGGCGGCCGAGCCGAGAACCAGGATGGAGCTCACTGCGTCTCCCACCTCGACATCCCGTGAGAGCACCATGCCATCGATCGGTGAGACGATGGTGGAATTCTGGTATTCCTCTTGCTTTTGGGCCAGCTCCGCCTTTGCCTGCGCTACCTGCGCCTGCGCCTGGCTCAGTTTTGCACGGGCGGAGACCACGTTCGCCTGGCCCAGTTGCTGCTTGTTCACCGCCAGATCATAGTTCTTCTGCGCGTCGTCAAGAGCTGACGGCGAGACAACGCCATCCTTCGCCATGGTCTGGGCGCGCTCGTACGCGCGTTTCAACATGGGAATATCAGGACCCTCGGCGTCAATTTTGGCCCGCTGAAGGTCGGCGTCCGCGGCACGGGAGGCCGCTTCTGCCGCCTGCAAAGAGGCCTTCTCCTGGTTGACCTGCGCAAGTATTTCTTCTTTATCCAGTTCGGCCAGAACCTGTCCCTGCTTCACCTGCTGTCCGTAATCCACGAAAAGCTTCTTGACGATACCGCTGGCCTTGGATTTGACTTCAACCTTGGTGATGGGCTCAATCTTGCCGGTGGCGACTACGCTCTTGGCCAGATCGCCTTTTTCCACTTTCGCCAGCCGGGAAGGGTCGATCTTGGTTCCACCGCGGGTCGCAGCGACCAATCCCACGACGATCACCGCTACAACAGCCACTCCGCCCAGTAGATAAAAAAGACTTTTGCGCTTATTTTTGCCGTTGGCCACCGGAAGCCCCCCTTGTGGTCCCAATGATGGATACGCGTCCAGAAATAATTTGGTTCCGGGAAAAGAACGTTCAGAGTCTTTAGACCTTGCGTCTGGCGAAAGGAAAGCAACCACAATCGTCATATTAGAGCAGGCTTATTTAAGTTGAAGCGCGGCTCGGGACAAGTCTTCTCGACACGCAAGAAGCCGCCTGCCTTGCCTTCGCCGGGCAAAGCTCAAGGGCAAGGGCATGGGGGTGTGTCCTTTTGCGCACGCAAAGCAGAGTATGAGTCGGTGTATGATGGGACTCCATATGGTCACCCTGGTGCTGCTGAGGATCATTCTGGTGGTCCTGTTAGTGGCAGCCAATGCTTTCTTTGTAGCCGCTGAATTTGCTATGGTCAGCGTCCGGGACACCCGGCTCCAGCAAATGATCGAGCAGCGGCGGATCGGCGCGCGAATCGTGCAGCGCATCCAGCAGCGGCTGGATGAATTTCTGCCTGCAGTTCAGTTCGGTGTGACGCTGGCCAGCCTGGGCCTGGGCTGGGCGGGCGAAGGCACCCTGGCCGTGATCATTCAGCCGTGGCTCGGCAACATACCTTACGCCAGGGTTTACGCCCATGGTCTTGCTGCAACGCTGGCGTTCATCCTCATCACATACCTGCTGGTCATTCTTGGTGAACTGGTTCCCAAGTCCCTTGCTTTGGAACGCACTGAGCGCGTCGCCCTTGCCGTAGCCGCTCCCATGGACTTTTTCATGAGACTTGCGCATCCGTTTCTCGTGCTCATGAACAAGTCGGCGAACCTGGTTCTGCGCGGCTTCGGATCGCGGCTGCGCCGGGAAGGCAGCGGCCATTCCGCTGAAGAGTTAAAGCTCATCGTGACGGCCAGCCGGCGCGTGGGACTGCTGCCTGAAGCCGAGGAGGAGATGATCCACCATGCTCTGGACCTCGACACTCTCACCGTGCGGGAGATCATGGTGCCCCGGCACAACATCTTTTCGCTCTCGGCGGACATGCCGCTGGAAGAAGCCATGAGCAAGGTGGTGGAAGAGCAGCACTCGCGCGTGCCCGTATACGATCCCGAGAAGGGACGCGAGAACATCATCGGCCTGCTGTATTCGAAGGACGTCTCGCGCATGATGCACATGCGTCTGGCGAGCGGGATGATGTTCAGCGGCAAGAGTTCCGGTTTGAAGGTCCGGCATCTCATGCGGGAGATCCTTTTCGTGCCGGAAGCCAAGACCGTAGGCGATTTGCTGCAGGAGTTCCAGCAGCGCAAGCGGCACCTGGCGATTGTGGTAGATGAGTTCGGCTCGACGAGCGGCCTTGTAACCGTGGAGGATGTCCTGGAGCAACTGGTAGGCGAACTGGAAGATGAATTCGACGTTGCTCAGCGTCCCGTGGTTTCGCTGGCATCAGGCGCCGTGGTGCTCGACGGCACCGCCAACATTCGCGATCTCGAAGTGCAGTATGACATCGAGTTGCCGCGCGATGAGGGCTTTGAAACCCTGGCTGGTTTTGTCATGGCCCAGCTCGGAAAAATTCCCCAGGGCGGCGAGTCCGTTGAGTATCAGGGCCGGCGCTATACCGTGCTCCACATGGAAGGGCATCGCATTGCTCGCGTGAAGATTGAAAGCGTGCACCAGCCGCTGGAGACGGCGAGCTGATGCTTCGTTATGTTTCAATCCGCATGCTCTACGCCATCCCTGTGCTCTGGCTCGTCGTTTCGGTGGTCTTCATGTTGATCCACCTCGTGCCCGGAGATCCGATTCAGCAGATGCTGGGAGAGGGAGCTTCAGCGGCTGATCTCCAGGCCGCTCGGCACGCGTATGGGCTTGATGTCCCTGTCGGCGAGCAGTACATCAATTACTGGAAGGGCGTACTCCACGGCGATCTGGGCCGCTCTCTCCGCTTCGACCAGCCGGTCACAAAGCTGGTTCTGGAGCGCTATCCGCAGACAATGGAATTGACGCTCGCGTCCATGGTTGTTGCGCTGCTCATTTCCATTCCTGCGGGGGTCCGGTCCGCACGACGACGAAACCGCTGGGATGATCGTCTTCTCAGCTTTGTCAGCCTGCTCGGGTTGTCGTTTCCAAATTTCGCGCTCGGGCCGATTCTGATTTTATTTTTCGCGATATACCTTGGCTTGCTGCCCGTTTCCGGCTCAGGGACGCCGGCGCATCTCGTGTTGCCTGCAATTACCATGGGCGGCGCCCTGGCGGCCATTCTCACTCGTATGGTGCGCACGGCAATGCTGGAAGAACTGAGCCATGACTACATTCGTACTGCCCGCGCCAAAGGCCTGCCGGAAAACGTGGTGGTTTACAAACATGCCCTGCGCAACGCCCTGGTTCCGGTGCTCACGGTGGTGGGATTGCAATTCGGCGCACTGCTGGCCGGCGCAATCGTGACAGAGACAATCTTTTCCTGGCCAGGGATCGGGCGCCTGACCATTCAGGCCATTGGCAATCGCGATTACTACCTGGTCCAGGGCTGCATCCTCATGATCGGCCTGACGTACGTGGCGGTGAATTTCTTCACTGACTTTCTCTACTCACTGGCGAATCCGAGGATCAGACAATGATCAGACAATAATGAAGCGTGCGTTATTCCCGGGAAAGCGCCTGCGCCCTGCGCCCGTTCGTCTGCCGTTTAGCCGCTCGGGTTGCCGAGGTTTGGATCAGTGCCGTCACCTGGCTGAGCAGCTCTTCAGGACCGCTTTGCCCCTTGACGTAGAAGGCGTCGGCCAAGACTCCGTCCGGGACGGAGGCGTCCAGCATGGGCGAACTGCCCATTCCTATAATGGAAATTTGCGGATACCGGGACCGGATAACCGATAAAAAGTCATAACCTGGGGCCGTGGGCAGGTTCAGTTCGTAGAGGATCACATCGGGAAGGCTCGCTTGCACGTGGAAAATTGCATCAATTGCATGTGCTGCGGTGCTGACTTCGTATCCGGCCGAGGCCAGCACCATGGCCAGAGTTTTGGAAACTCCGGGGTCGTCATCCGCCAATAGAATCTTGTAAACGGGTTGATTTGACATCCGTGTCTATTTCCCTCGTGTACTGGCGGCGCCGGCGAACAACGCGGGCGCAAGTCTTGAATCAGGTCGCCCCTCCCTTCCCGGGGCTGAGTTCCGCCCTTAAAAGCGCCGCCTGAGTTCTGCAACCAGTAAGTGTCGAAAACAAGAATCAGAATGTCGACGCGCCGGCTTCCGCGGCTATTCAGCCATCTCATGCCGTGACAAGCAGCCTTCAGCGGTGACGTGCATGCCGCTGCTGGATCTTATCTATGAAGCCCTGAGGCTGATTGCCCTGCCGAAGCCGTTCTGATGCTTAACGGTATTGGCGTTCGAGTCTTCGATCAGTTCAACCACTTTTGCGAGGAGCATGTCCGGAGTGGTCTGGCCCTTGATGTAGATGTAATCGGCAAAGACAATTTCCGGCCCGGCGCCGTCGGCTTCCGATCTGGCCAGGGCAATCACGCCCACCTCCGGATGCCGATGT
>JBLMYN010000189.1:0-11282 GCA_050258305.1 Actinomycetota bacterium | reverse complement strand
CGCAGCAATCGCCAGCCATTCTTTTCAAGCAGCCTGGCCAGATCTTTGCCCGAGAGGGCTTTCATATGACGATGTCTAAGACTTGGTCACGCGGAGCTTTTTGGACTTGGCTTATGTCCACAGACAAACAGCCCTCGACTGCTTCATATAGGTTCGTGAGTAACTCCTGGAATGTCTCTCCCTGAGTAGCGCACCCGGGAATCGCCGGCACTTCCGCCCAGTACCCGCCTTCTTCAGCCTCGTGGATCACGACTTTGATTTTCATCTCATCCTCGATTCCCGGGAAATTCCTTTCTATATATCTGGGTATAGTCTAAATAATTCTTTGCATACATCAGGATCATCTGTTGAGTTTTCTCATCGTCCGTCTTCTTGCGGAATTTCCCCGGCACGCCCGCCCACAGTGAGAACGGTTCCACAACTGTATTCTCCGGAATTACGGTTCCGGCGGCGATGATCGATCCTTCGCCGATCTGCGCGTTGTTCAGGATTACCGAACCCATGCCGATCAGGCAACGTTCGCCGATGGTGCAGCCATGCAGCGTGACCGAGTGCCCCACGGTAATCCAGTCTCCCAGGTTGACGCCGTACTTGTACCGCATGCCATGGAGCACGCTGCAGTCCTGCACGCTGCAGTTTTTTCCTATGCGGATTGCGTACACGTCCCCGCGAATGACCGCGTTCATCCAGACGCTGGAATTTTCGCCAATTTCGACATCGCCTATGATCTGGGCGGATTCGTCGATATAGCAGCTTTCGTGAATGCGTGGCGCACTTCCCTGATAGGAGCGAAGCATAAGGTGGAAAAGTTAGAAGGTAACACGCGGATGGAAACGGCCGCAAATTAGCATCGACCAGCCACGGCTAGCGGATCAACGGGCTCTCCCAGACGCGCGCGAGCAGCGCTTTGAGCTGGGCAAAATCCCTGGGCCCGAGCGCGGCACTCCATTCGCCCTCGATGTCGCGGAGTATGTGGTGGATTTTTGCATATGCCTCTCGCCCGCGTCTGGTAAACCGGATCATTCGCGCGCGGCCTTCGTCAGGCGCGTCCGACCGGACGATATAACCGAGACCCTCGAGGCTCCGGAGCAACTGGTTCATGGCCTGCTTGCTCATGCCCGCGCGCTCGGCGAGAGTGCCTGGGCGAACCCCATCCGGCCCGGGAAACTGCAGCACCGCCATATGCGGTATGCTCAGGTCATCAAATCCTGCCGCGTTGAGTTCCTTGATGATACGGCGCTGGATTGCCTGGGCCGGAACACGCAGCAGCGCGCCGATCAGCATATTCCGGCTTTTGGGCGGTGAACTTTTGCGCAACGAAGGCATTGACAGTATTCGTAAACTGCGTTTACTATCATAGCATAGTAAACTTAGTTTACTAGTGAGGGGTGTTCCCATGACGCAGCACACGATCGATCTCCAGGCCAATCCTTCTGACGAGACCATCCGTCTCGGGCCGCTCGCAGTGCGCTTCCTGGTCACCGGGGAGGACTCGAATGGCAGCATTGCGGCCTTTGAGCTCGTTGTCCCGGCGGCGCAGCGCCTGGCGGCTCCGGCGCACAGCCACGACCTTTATGAGGAGACGATTTACGGCACTTCCGGAGTGTTGACCTGGACTGTCGACGGAAAGCAAATCGACGTGGGACCGGGGCAGGCGCTCTGCATTCCGCGCGGCGCCATTCACCGTTTTGACAACAACGGCACTCAGGACGCCAGGGCGCTTTGCGTGATCACGCCAGCCGCGATCGGTCCGCAATATTTCCGTGAATCTGCCGAGGTGATTAACGCTGCGGCCGGCGGGCCGCCTGACCGGGCCAAGATGGCCGAGATCATGCGCCGCCACGGCCTTACGCCGGCTCCATAGTGATCGCAAGCCAGGATGACGCGGCCGCAGGCATGAATTCAGGCGTGCCTTTACCGCAGCTCCAATCCCATCAATTCGGTCACGAGAGACCAGCGTTCCCAGGCATAGCGCCAGATGGAAACCGAGTGGAGGCACTCAAAGGAGTGGAAGTCGCGTTCATTCATGGCCACGCCTTCATCCATCAGGACTTCGCTGACATAGTCACAGTCGTTGCAGCGGACAATATATGGACAATTTGGGGCCATGATGCCTGATTTTTCAGGGGGGTTAGGCGAGTCTGCAGCATTGCACTTACGTTTGCACTAGGGTGGTTTACTTAAGGCTGGAAGGAATTGCGCTTATTACAAAAGGCCGCTGGGAAAACCTGTGATTGTGTTGAAGATGAAGTCCCTGTCTTATCGCGCGCCCATGATCCGAGTCTTGATTTCACTCTCCCAGATGACGTTTCCCGGCTCCATGGACTCAACCCCGATCTGGCCGGCCTGCGATGTGCCATCCTGGCCGATCCAGATGACCTTGTACCTGGCACGCCGGTTCAGGCGTTGCAGCCAGATGACCTGCCCCACCTGGGTGACCGCTGGCAGGGATGCCAATCGCGCGCCCAGCAGCGAGACTTCATAGGTGCAACAGGTAAAAGACTCCAATGACCTGATGTCGGGGAAGATCTTGACCGGTACAGCGATATGGATCCGCTGTTCCTGACGCTTCTCCGCATTCAAAGACGGAGATTGCGCCGAAGGAGAATTCAATTGAAGGCCTGGGGTTTCCTGCATGACCTAACGATATTGCGTGACGGGAGCGGCACGGTCAACATTACTTCCGTTTAGATGCCTGTTGAAACGAATAGCAGATTTTCAACACGCGACGGAGAGGCGCCCGAGGGCACAAATGACAGTTGCAGTTTTGGGGATTTTGTTATTGTGGTCCGCCGCCCCGGAGGCACGGCCGCGATAATCGCGACCGTGCGGAAGCATCACTCATCGCGCCAGGTATCGGCGTTGGGCGGCCTGCTCGAGATATGAGTCGCCGCACCGGAAGTGACCAACGACGAATTGAGGCGCATCGGCACTAAGGTACAAACCCTATTCAAGTACAAGCCCTGATGCCCAAAAGGTACATGTACCAACGGTGCGTGTCAAGAGGAAAATTTTTGTCACCCGGAGAGCCTGAGAAAAGCTTGGGCTGCCGCCTTGCCAAATTGGCTGAACCGCAGATCCTGACTCAAGGCCGTTAAGTTGATCTGCTCGACTTATGTCCGCAAAGCGCTCGAACCACAGAGTCCCTGGACAGGCTCCGGGCGTCACTGGCTCCTCGCGCTCTCGCTCGCGCCTGCAGGACGCTCAACTTTACAAATCTTTTCCGGGCGTTGAGCTTTCTTTCACGCAGAAGAATCGTTGATCTGAGAAGATGATTTGCGCGCGGTGTTCGCCGGTTTCTTTCGGCAGCAAAGAGAGCCGCGAGCAGTGCTCATCTCCTGCAAACAAACTCCTTCTGAAGTTTTTTCCTTGCGGCAGGAGAGTTGCGGTAGATCGCGAATTCATCGACTGACATTTGATTGCGTTCAGCGGAGAGGAAACAGTGATGAAGCGCAGCAACAGACCTTTGGCATGGCTTGCGGTGGCAGCTACATTGTGTCTCATCGCCGGGGCACAGCAGAGTCCGGGTGGGATTACGCGCAAGACAGGGACTGTGAAGTCGGTCCAGGGCAATGCGATCGTGCTGCGGGACGATGCGGGGCAGGAAATCAAAGTCACCATTCAGGACAATGCCCGCATTCTCCGTGTTGCGCCCGGGGAGACGAACCTGAAATCGGCCGTGCCCATGACGGCTGCGGAGATCCAGTCGGGCGACCGCATGCTGGTGCGTGGCCAGGCGGGCCAGGGCTCAGACTCCCTGCTGGCATCCGCCGTCATCGTGATGCGGCAGAGCGACGTGGCGGAGAAGCAGCAGCATGAACGAATGGAATGGCAGCGCCACGGAACAGGCGGCATTGTCACTGGCACTGACCCCGACGCCGGTACGGTGGCTTTGTCAGTAACACCGACGCAAAAAGTTGTCGTCACGGTGACCCGGGATACAGAGTTTCTTCGTTACGCGCCGAACTCGGTGAAATTCGAAGACGCGCAGAAAAGCAGGTTTAGCGACATCAAAGTCGGCGACCAGTTGCGCGCCCGCGGCACACGCAGCCCTGACGGCAAAGGGCTCGTTGCCGATGAGGTGATTTCCGGCACCTTCCGCAATATTGCCGGAACCATCAGCGCGATTCATCCCGGCGTATCGAGCATCACGGTGAAGGATGTTCTCAGCAAAAAGAGCGTAACCGTGAAGCTGACCCCCGATTCTGAGATGCGCAATCTTCCCGAGCCTCTGGCGCGAAGGATCGCTTTCTTTCTCAAATCCCCGGAAGCCGCGCAGGCCGCGGCGACGCGTTTCAGGCAGCGCGGTGGCGGAGAGTTTGCGCGTGGAGGACCGGAAGGCCCCCGCGCCGGTGGCCCGCCTGATTTTCAACAGATGATCAACCGCCTGCCGGCAGTCACGCTCTCCGATCTCAAGAAAGATGAAGCGGTCATGATTGTTTCCACGCCTGGCTCCGGCAATTCAGAGGTGGCGGCCATTACGCTGCTGAGCGGAGTCGAGCCAATACTCACCTCGAATACTTCAGAAGCGGCGGCGTTGCTGAATGGGTGGAACTTCTCAGCCCCCGCGGGAGATGCGGGACCGCAGTAAACGCGAATGGAGAAAATATGAGACACTCGCCGCCGGACGCCCCCCGGCAGATGTGCATAAGCATGCTTGCTGTTGCGCTTTCCATGGTGCTGATGGGCGCTCCGTTGACTGCACAGCAGGTGGGCAGCGTGCACGGGCAGGTGCTGGACCAGACCGGCGCCGTCATTCCCAACGCGGATATTACCGTCAAGGCTGAGAACGGCAAGGCTGTTTCTGTCAAATCGGATGGCGCGGGCAGTTATGCCGTCAGGAACCTTCCCGCGGGCAAATATAACCTTGCGGTACAGGAAAAGGGCTTTCGCCCGAGTACACAGGAGATCGACCTTGCGCCGGGAGAACACAAAAGGCTGAACGTCACACTGCAGGTTTTTGTCGAGGAACAGCACGTTGACGTGCAGAGTGAAGGGCCTCGGGTAAGTATGAATCCTGACAACAATGCCGGTTCGCTGGTGATTACCGGGAAAGATCTGGACGCGCTGTCCGATGATCCGGACGATTTGCAGGCAGAACTGCAGGCCCTGGCCGGTCCTTCCGCAGGGCCGAACGGCGGCCAGATGTACATCGATGGGTTCACCGGCGGGCAGTTGCCGCCAAAGTCGTCGATCCGCGAAATCCGCATCAACCGGAATCCTTTTTCAGCCGAATACGACCGCATGGGCTACGGGCGTATTGAGATCTTTACCAAGCCCGGCACGGACAAGTTGCATGGACAGTTTTTCTATAACGATAACCACTCAGTGTTTGACGCGCTTAACCCGTTCGCTGCGCTTGAGCCCGACTTTAGCGCACAGATATTCAACGGAAACGTGAGCGGGCCGCTCAGCAGGAGGGCTTCGTATTTTGTGAGCGTACAGCGACGCGACATCAATGATGCTGCCGTCGTGAGCGAAAGCGCATTTCAGGCCGCCGGTGAACCGGTAGTACCAGTTTCCACTCCGCGGCTCAGGACGAACGCGAGCGCTCGCGTGGATTATCAGCTTTCCACCAACAATACGCTCACAGCCCGTTATCAATTTACGCGCGAGACGGCGGACAACAGTGGTGTGGAGCGGCTGGCGCTTCCCGCGTACGGCTACAATCAGGCCAGCACCGAGCACACGGTTCAGCTCAGCGATACACAAATCCTGAGCCCCAGAGCAGTCAACGAAACCAGATTTGAGTGGCAGCGCGAGAACACGAACCAGTACCCGCTGAACTCCATCCCCGCGGTTGATGTGCTGGGAGTCTTCACCAACGGCGGTAATCCCATCGGTATCAGCCAGGTGACCACCAACCATTATGAGCTGCAAAACTATACATCCATGGAGCGAGGGACCCATTCCCTGCGTTTTGGCGGCAGACTTCGCCTGAGCAGCGAGGACGACAACGCGAGGCAGAACTTCAACGGCACATTCACATTTTCCACGCTAACGAATTTCAATAATGGACTTCCGAGCCAATTTACCATCACCACCGGCAATCCGGCGATCGCAAATACTTTTGTGGATGCCGGACTGTACGCGGAGGACGATTGGAAAATCCGCCGGAACATGACGCTCAGCTACGGGCTGCGCTTTGAAACTCAGAACGGAATCAACGATCACGCAGACTGGGCGCCGCGGCTCGGTTTTGCCTGGGGCCTGGGAGGGAAAAAGAATGCTCCTCCCAGGACGGTGATCCGTACCGGCTTCGGCATCTTTTATGACCGGTTTGACCAGAACCTGATCTTGCAGGCCGAGCGGCTCAACGGAGTCAACCAGCAGCAGTTCACGTTGAGGGACAATACGCCCACGGGCCAGGCTTTACTGGCTTCGCTTTATTCGCAATATCCGAACCTGCCTGCCCTCAGCGGCCTTGCGGGAGTACCCTCCACCACGTACACGATCGCCCCCGGACTCAGGGCGCCCTACGTTGTTCAAGCGGCTGCTTCAGTGGAGAGGCAGCTAAGCAAGCTCTCGACGCTGACCCTTACGTACATACATTCGCAGGGAGTGCATCAGCTCTTCTCCATCAACACAAATGCGCTGACTGGCAGCGTGCCGGCTTACCAGTATGAGTCAGAGGGTGTGTTCAAGCAGAATCAGTTGATTGCTCATTTCCTCATTCGGGCCGGAACCAAACTCACTCTGTTCAGCTACTCTGTGCTTAACTATGCCAACGCCGATACCGCAGGTGCAGGCACCTTCCCATCCAACCCCGTTGCCGGCATTACCGCAGACTACGGACGCGCTTCCTTCGACGCCCGCAACCGGACATTTTTTGGCGGCAGCATATCGCTCCCGCGCGGCTTCCGTGTGAGCCCTTTCATGCTCTTCAATACCGGAGGGCCGTTTGACATTACTACAGGAACCGATCTCAACGGTGACTCCATCTTCAACGACCGGCCGGCTTTCGCCACAAGCTCGACTGCGCAGGACAATTTGCGCATGACGGATTTTGGAAACTTTGACATTGCTCCGGGGCCGAATGACCCTCGCATCCCCAATAATTTTGGCGACGCTCCGGGCCAGTTCACACTGAATCTGCGGCTGAGCAAAACCATTGGTCTGGGACCGAAACTGGAGCAAGGCGGTGATGTTCAGCCGATGGGGGGCGGGCCGCACGGCGGGCCGGGAGGGCATGGACACGGGCGAGGCGGGCCAATGCGGGCGGGCGGGCCCTTCGGCGAGCGCTCCAGCCAGCGTTACAGCCTCACGTTCAGCACCATGGTCCACAACATTTTCAATGTCGTGAACCCAGGGGCCCCTATCGGAAACCTGAGTTCGAACCAGTTTGGCCAATCAACATCGCTTGCCGGAGGCCCATTCAACACGCAATCGGCCAATCGGCGGTTGGATTTTCAAATGATATTCGCGTTCTAAATCCGCGGAAGGCAAACGGCAGGGGGCACAGAAAGCAGACTTAGGCCAGATTGGGCTCGAGGTTGGCGGCGATGGCCTGGACCTTTTTCCCGCTGGCCGTGCGGGCGAGGTCAAGCGCGGCTTCCACGCGGTTGATCACTTCAGTGACGATATCCACCACGTCGAAATTTTCCTGCATCACGGCCTCGGCAATGCCGGCGCTCATGGAAGGCGCGCGCTCAACGCCAGGAATCTTGATGGGTGAAAGCACCTTGCGCATTTTCTCCACTACCAGGAAGGCATTCTTCTCACTGGTATCAGAGAGGACCAGCGCGACCGTGGTGAGGTCATAACGCACGGCAACATCGTTCTGGCGGATGTGTGAAGTCAAACCCTGCGCGATCTGCTGCATCATGCTTTCCACCTGCGCCTGCCCAACTTCCTTCACCAGTGCTGACGCCTTGCCGAAATGGAGCAACAGGATGGTGAGTGGGATCTGCTGTTGCAGAGAGCGCTTGACTTCAGACACAAGCACATCGAGATAGGAAGACCGTTTCAACAGCCCGGATTTCTCATCGGTCACGGCCAGAGTCTTCATCAATGTGCGCAGGCGCGCGTTGGCAACGGCCTGCACCACCTGCTCGGCAAGCGTGTTCAGCACCTCCAACTCCGTGGGCTGCCACTGCCGCGACGTTGTCTGCTCCAGAATGAGGATTCCGGATTGCTCGCCTGCATCAAGCAGCGGCACCGCCACAATGGACTCAATGTTCAGGGCCTGGATTTGTTCCCTTACGGCCTCGAGTTGCTTGGCTGTTTTCGCGTTTGGGAGCGTAACCACGCCGCTGGCGGCCAGCTGCTGGCTTGCCGCGATCAGCTTGACAATGGACATCACATCAGACTGCTTCACGCCGGGAGCGCAGAACTCGAGCGCCGCCGAGGGCGGCTTGCCAGGTGTGCACAGTCCGGCGACGCATCGGCTGGCGTTGAAATGGCGGCCGATTTCATTCACTGCGGTAAAGAGAACGCTCTTCACGTTCGCCTGCCGGTAGATGTTGCGGGTAATGTCCGTAATGCGGGCAAGGTCGACCGAACTCTGGCTGGCTGCCGCGGCAGGACCGGCTTTAGCCGCCACGGGTCCAGGCCCGCTGGGCGCCGGAGCGCCTCCCGGGTATTGCGGCGTAAACCCTGCCGAAAGATAGAGGTGACGCAGTTTTTCGTTTTTCTGCTCTTCGCGCGGAAATTGCTTGTGAATGCGTTCAATGCGTTCCAGGGCTTTCGCCTTCATGCCGTACTGCATGTACAGTTCTGCCTGGAGTATGAAGTCTTCAAGCACCTGGGGCTCGGGCTCAGCAGGCGACGTGGCGGGCGCGGGTTCTGACTGCGCGGGGGCCGAGGAGGACCGGGCAGGCGCCGCCGCCGCAGCCGGCTTGCTTGATTTGATCTCCTTCTGGAAACGGTTGGCCACGCGGTTATAGAGGTTCTGATCGATGCGGCCCTGCAGCATCTCCAGCCTTTTGGTGTGGCCGGATTCGTAGGGATCCAGTTCCGCGGCGCGGTCGAGCGTTTCCGCGGCCTCGCGGAAGCGGCCGCCGGCGCAGTAAAGCTGAAAGAGCTGCAGCAGGACCTTGCTGTATTCGTGCTCGCGTCCGGCATTGCCGAAGACCTTCTCCAGGTACTCAGCAAATTGGAGGACTGGCTGACGGCGGTCCGACATTTCGAACATCGCAGTCAGGAACTCGCGCCTTCTTCCCGCCCGGGTCTCATGGTCTTCAATCTTGCGCGCCAGAGCGATTGCCCGCGCCGTGTCCCCTGTGTCCAGGTAGACTCCCACCAGAGCGGCAATCTCTTCCAGTTGCCGGGGATCTTTGACAAACAGCTCCCATGAGTGAGGTTCGGCTTCCGCGGGACGCCGCGCGGCCATCAGCGCATGCGCGTAAAGCTCGCGCACCTCCGGCGTGCTCTGGAAGCGCGTAACTACGGGCGTAAGTATGTCAATGCACTCGGGGAGCTGATTTTTGGCGAAAAGGCCGCGGCTATACAGGTAAACCGCCTGCAGGTCCATGGGGTCAATGCTGTAAGCGCGCGCATACCACTGGAAACCTGCGCCGGGCGAGGCTTCATCCTTGAGCAACCCCACTTGCACGAAGTTAGCCGCAGCCGTGCGGCTCTCTCCCAGAAGGGCGGCTTTTTCTCCTGTACGTTGATAGTTCTCCGCTGTCGGGGCAAGTTCCACAATGCGCTTGGCTGCCGCCAGCGCCTGCGTGTTATTGCGCTGCTTCTCAAAGCCGGCCAGAGCGGTTTCATAGGCGCCCAGCGCCTCCTGCTTGTCCTTTTTTTCCACCAGCCGTGCGTAGTGAAAAGTCTGGACGGCAGTGGGGACAGAGATCTTGGCGAGCTTCTTGTAAGTGACAATCCCTTTCGCGATGTCGTTGATCTCCACTTCCTGCTCAAACATTGAGCTCAGAAGAGTTGCCGCTTCCGGCCCACGGCCCAGGGCGATGCAAAGGTCCGCCGCCGTCTGGCGCACGTGCTCGTTGCGAGGTTCATCGTCCAGAATGGAGAGGTACTCGTCCAGGGCGGCCTCGGCCTTCCCTTTTTGCAGGTACTTTTCCGCTTTTTCGAGTCGCTTGGAGATGTCCGGCATTGCAGCGAGCTTCCCTCAACTTCCCGGATAGGGTAGTTCTGGATGGGCTGAGGACGAAGTACGTTCATTCTATGCGGAATTCGCCGCCCGCTCAATGCTCGCCCGTAACCCGTCAGTGATTGGCCCTTCCGCGAAGGAAGTTCTGGCTATTTTAAGCGCAGTCCATGTATAAAAACGCGAGTGACTGATCAGGAACACGGACTCAAACGGGAGCTGAGCGCCCGGCAGATGGCGATGGTTGCCGTGGGTGGCTCCATCGGAACTGGATTGCTGCTTGGCTCCGGAGCCGCCATTCAGGTGGCCGGCCCCGCCGTGGTGGTGAGCTACATCCTGAGCGCCGCCATCTCCTTCACAGTCGCCATGGCGCTGGGCGAAATGTCAGAAATGCATCCCGCCGCAGGCTCCTTCGGCGTGTACGCCGAGCTTTATCTCAACCGCTGGGCCGGATTTGTAGCTCGTTACGGCTATTGGTTCTCCGTGGTCATCGCCATCGGCTCTGAGGTAGTCGCCGCCGGCACCTACATGAAGACCTGGTTCCCCCATGTGCCCATAGTCCTGTGGATGGTTGTCTTCGGCTTGTTCCTGCTGGCCATCAATCTGTTTTCCGTGGGACATTACGGCACGTTTGAATACTGGTTCGCTCTGATTAAGGTGGTCACCATCTTTGTCTTCATTCTGATGGGCGCCGCGTTGCTCTTCGGCAGCAAGGTGACGCCGCAATATGTGAACAACGGCGGCTTCGCCGCGCGCGGATGGCCGGCCTCACTCATGGCGATTTCCTTCGGTCTCTATAGCTTCCTGGGCATTGAGATGGTGGCCATCTCATCCGGTGAAGCGCGTTCCGGCGCCGAAGTGGCCCGCGCCACGCGCCTGGCCTTCGCCACCCTGACTTTCGTTTATATCGGCGCGATGGCCGTGCTCGTCGGCGTAATGCCCTGGCAGAATGCCGGGGTCACGGAAAGTCCGTTCGTAACCGTTTTTCGCGTGGCCGGGATTCCGGCGGCCAGCTTCATCATGAACCTGGTAGTGCTTTCCGCGGCGCTGTCCGGGGCCAACGCCAGCCTTTACGTTACCTCACGCATGCTGTTTTCGCTCGCCCGCTCCGGCTACGCTCCGGCAAAAATGGGCGCTCTCAACCAGCACGGCGTTCCCATGCCCGCTCTCATGGCCTCCATGCTGGGCATTGTTGCCGCCATCTTTCTTCAGATGCGCACGGCAAACGCGTATC
>JBLMYN010000188.1:0-3775 GCA_050258305.1 Actinomycetota bacterium | reverse complement strand
CCTCTCGGCGCTGCCTTCCGGAGCGGAACCGTCGAACTACGAGGTAAACCCGAACTCGATGCGGATTGTCCCGAAGCTTGTACCAACCAGGCGTTGCGGGAAGGGCTGAGGTCGGGCTGTTTCCTGCCTCTCGTGAGCCGCCGCCGAACCTTGGGCGTGATGGCCCTGTCACGGTTTGCGCCGGTTCCATTCACCGCTGACGAAATTGATTTTCTGACCCAGATTGCGCGGCAGGTCGCCATTGCAGTGGAAAATGCGCTGGCCTACAAAGAAATCGCCGAGCTCAAGGAGAAGCTCGCGCAGGAAAAGCTCTATCTGGAAGATGAGATCCGCGGAGAAATGGATTTTGAGGGAATCGTGGGCCAAAGCTCCGCCCTGATGAACGTTCTGCAGATGGTGGATACCGTGGCGGGCAGCGATTCGACGGTCTTGCTGCTGGGAGAAACCGGGACCGGAAAGGAGTTGATCGCGCGCGCCATCCACGAGCGCAGCCGGCGCAAGGAACGCACCTTCGTGAAGCTGAACTGCGCCGCGATTCCCACAGGCCTGCTGGAAAGCGAATTGTTCGGGCACGAAAAGGGCGCATTTACCGGCGCCATATCCCAGAAGATCGGACGCCTGGAGCTTGCCGATCGTGGCAGCCTGTTTCTCGATGAAGTCGGTGACATTCCTCCGGAAATTCAACCAAAACTTCTCCGGGCGTTGCAGGAGAGGGAGTTTGAGCGCCTGGGCAGCACGCATACCAAACGTGTCGATGTGCGCCTGATCGCCGCCACGAATCGGGATCTGGAGAAGATGGTGCAGGATCGCCAATTCCGCAACGATCTTTATTACCGGCTTAACGTGTTTCCTATTCGGATTCCGCCCCTCCGCGACCGGCCTGAGGATATCCCACTGCTGGTGCACTACTTTACCCAGAAGTATTCCCGCCGCATGGAAAAACAGATCGACTCCATTCCCGCCGCCGCGCTCAAGAAGCTCGCGGGATGGCACTGGCCGGGAAACATCCGCGAGCTAGAAAACTTTGTTGAACGGGCGGTGATTCTGACGCGCGGAAATACACTGCAATTCCCCATTGACGAATTGAAGAACGGAACTACTCACGCTCCGGCATCTGCAAATCCTGGGTTGAATGAGCGCGACCAGATCGTGCGCATCCTTAAGGAGTCCGACGGACGTGTCGGCGGGGCGAATGGCGCAGCTGCGCGGCTGGGGCTCAAACGCACCACCCTGATTTCACGCATGAAGAAATTAGGTATCAGCTTCTCCGCTCGACAGGTGTCGTAACTTTCGACACCTGTCGATCAAAGTCCCCCTTCTAATTCGACACTCGCATCGCCGGACCCTTCCTGCATTCTTCCCAACCCCATTATTCATTGATGTTTAGCGCTCGTCTGAGCGAATGACTGCGTTTGGCATCGACCGTGCTTTGTATCGGCTGAAACATATGCTGAAGATTACGGCAATGGCGAGCGGAAAACACCGAAGGCTGGTTCTGGAAGGCAAGCTGGTGGATCCCTGGGTGACGGAGCTCAAGAAGAGCTGGACGGATCTGCAACTCCAGTGCCAGCCGGGACAAATTGAAGTCGATCTGAAAGACGTAACCGCCATCAGCCAGCAGGGAGAAAACCTTCTCTTCCAGATGATGAGCGAGGGCGCAACGTTCAACTGTTGTCGGGGTGTCTTGACAAGACACGTTGTCAAGCAACTGGAGCGCAGGCGCGTAGAACAGAGCAGGAAGGGTCAGGGAGAAGAATCATGAATCATTTCATCACCGCTAATCGGGCAGCACGTGGCGCTGCTGTCGAACATTCTCTGCGGGTGTATGCCTCATCCGCAGACTTCTGCGCAATTTTTGACCAGGACATGGACAGCCTGTATTCATTGTCGCTGTTGCTCACCGGCAATCACGGAAGGGCACAGGCAGCTTTTCTTAAGGCTCTGCACGACTGCCGAACGGGGAGCACTGTTTTTCCGGAGTGGGCGCGCTCTTGGAGCAGGCGCGCGGTGATCAAGAATGCGATCGGGTTGCTGGAGCCTGAGCTTCGCAACCTGGCCGATGTACCGGCTGAGAGCGATGCGATGGCTTCTCATGTTCATCCGGATGCAAGA
This sequence comes from Actinomycetota bacterium, assembly GCA_050258305.1. GTDB lineage: Bacteria > Acidobacteriota > Terriglobia > Terriglobales > Acidobacteriaceae > Angelobacter. Next base: position 1,663 of record JBLMYN010000188.1, on the reverse strand, counting down.
GCCGTGCTTGAGTTGGGTCTGTTCGAGCGGTTCGTGTTCGTAATCTCGGCCTTGGAAGGCTATGCGATTCGCGAATGCGCGGCGCTTCTGGGGTGCAGCCCGCGCGAGGTGCAACAAGGGCAGGTGCGCGCCCTGCAGGAGATCGGGACCGTCGGACGTATCCGTCGAGATCTGCTGCAATCGCCCTATACGGACCGCGGTCCTATCCACCCGGTGGCACCACTTCCTTAGCCGGTTCGACTTCTCAATTCATCATCTGCAAAGGCAAAGAGGAAATCATGTTAAGGCGAATGACTTTGATGTTGGCGGTAGTGATGGTGCTCGTTGGAGGTCTGGGGTTTGTGAAGTTCAAACAGATCGAAGCGGCTACGCAGACCTTCGCCAAATTCCAGCCGCCTCCGGCCGCCGTGACCACGGTTGTTGCGCAGCAACAGGAATGGCCGGCCACGCTCAACGCAATCGGGACTGTCGTGGCTGTTCAAGGCGTTACAGTGAGCGCTGACCTGCCTGGCATCGTCGATCGAATTGAATTCGATTCCGGCAAATCAGTGCACCAGGGAGATGTGCTGGTGGAACTCGACACCAGGGAAGAGCGCGCGCAGCTGAGCGCTGCAGAAGCCCAGCGTGATCTGGCACGCATCAACTTTGAACGTCTGCAAGGTCTGGTGAAAGACGGCGTGATCCCGCAGGCGGATTATGACAAAGCCGAATCAGAGCAGCGAGTCAACGAGGCTCGCGTCAGGGAGATCCGGGCCACGATTGAACGCAAGACCATTCGCGCGCCATTCTCAGGTACTCTCGGGATCCGGCAGGTAAATCTCGGGCAATATTTGTCAGCCGGGACTGCGGTGGTTCCGCTCCAATCGCTGCACCCGATATATGTCAACTTCGGCGTGCCGCAGGAGGCCGCCAGAAAAGTGCGCCTTGGGCGCCCGGTACGCATCACCGCGGACGACCTGCCGGGACGAAGCTTTGAAGGGCGCGTCACCGCAATCGACTCAGTTCTGGACGAGAAAACCAGGAACGTCCAGGTACAGGCGACAGTGTCCAATGCCGATGGCAGGCTCCGGCCCGGAATGTTTGTCAAATCAGACCTTACGATCGGCGCTCCACGTCCGATGATCACACTGCCTGCTTCTGCAATCAGCTACGCACCTTATGGTGACTCCGTTTTCGTTGTGACCAATCTGCAAGATCCAGCCGGCCACACGTACCGCGGTGTACACCAGCAATTCGTCAAGGTTGAGGGATCGCGTGGCGACCAGGTGGCAGTCTCAGGAGTGAAGCCCGGCGATGAGGTGGTGTCTTCCGGTGTGTTCAAGCTCCGCAACGGCGCCGCCGTCCAGATCAACAATAAAGTGCAGCCTGAAAACAACCCCGCTCCCAAGCCAGAGGACAGCTAAAAGGAAAGGCCATGAAGTTTACAGACATTTTCGTCAAAAGGCCTGTGCTTGCGATCGTTGTCAGTCTTGTGATCCTGATCGCCGGCCTGCAGTCCATCCGCTCGCTAAGCGTGCGGCAGTATCCGCGCAGTGACATTGCCGTGGTTAAGGTCACGACTACGTACGTTGGAGCAAATGCCGATCTGGTTCGCGGCTTTATCACTACCCCGCTCGAACGGGTGATTGCCAGCGCTGACGGAATCGATTACCTGGAATCGTCC
>JBLMYN010000187.1:0-2643 GCA_050258305.1 Actinomycetota bacterium | reverse complement strand
GCAGAGTCTGGTTGGCTTCGGCCTGCGGCGCGGGATTCAGCGCTGAGACCGGATCGCGCGGCAGCACGTCGAAGCGTGGCATCGGTTGTGTGAATGGCAGCGCGCCAAAGAGAGGGCTGGGCGGCGCTCCAGTTGGAATATTAGAGTCGGCATACACGCTCTTGGCAAAGGGGCTGAACCCCGAGATTGGGGCCAGAGTCCCGGCACTGGTGATGAGCCCCCATTTGATCAGCTCGCGGCGAGTGACCTTACCCTGGGAAAAGGCTCTTACGATTTCAGCACGATTCTTTCTTGCATTTTCTGCCTCACGCAAACGTGCTTTGGACGTATTGCGAGGGAGAAAGAAGTAGTCTTTCATAGCTGCGCTCCTTGTGTTTCTTGGGAACAACTTCCAGAAGTTCCTCCAACGGGCACAGAGGGACACCTGAAACTCCGCGGCGGCTTGCTCTGCGGAGAAGAAGCCCGGAAGCGCCGCCCGTTCAATAAATATCAATTAACGATAATATCGTAAGGCGACATACAAGCCGGAAAGTAATATACATCCTGAGCAATCCTAAGAACAATCAAATTAAAAAAATTAATTGCCCGGCGACGGGTTGCGCGATCGCTCCAGGCCGGGGGCGAGGGCTGCAAGCCCCAGCTTTTCCGCTACTTACGAAAAGCGCTCGCTACTGTCCGCAAGTTGAGAGTAGTTCCGGAGCATCCAGCCGGTGTGCCATTCTGGCATCCGCTGGCCTGGTACAAAAGTAATCTTCGTTTTGCGGCCACCGGGCGGCCCGAGCGGCTTTACGCAAAAGGTTGAACTTCCACAACGAGCCCGAACGGCGAAAAGCTAAGATGTCTATGGGCGACGCAGATCCGGGATACTTGCAATGCCAATGGAAAATCCGGTGCATCTGGAATTGCGCGGAGCAGCGGCACATGAGATAAAAAGCCGCTCCCGAAAGCTGCTGGCGGGCGGCGTCGCCTACACAGCATTGCTCGCAATCCTCTGGTTGGTGGCTCTTTTTTTTCATCTCAAAGCTCTTCATGAATATCCCGTCTCCACTTTTTTCGGCTTTGCCATCCTGTTTGCGCCGTACTGGCTGTTCGGCTTTGGCCTGGCGCCGGTGTTGCAGCGTTTGCTGCGCGGAACAGCAGGTCGAATGGCGGCGGCGTCGCTGCTGGCGCTGCCGTACTTTGTGCTGACTCTGCCGCGTGGGACATTCCACTGGGCCCTGGGGCTGACTCTGATTGTTGTTCCTGTGCTGGCGACTGCTGCTCTCGCCGCGTTCCCGCGGCCGGCGAACTGGACGGACCTGTTGGTCCTGGCCACCCTGGGGCTGGCCATCGACCTGGGGCTGCTCAACCATGGCTGGCCCTTTGGTTTGCCTGACGCCATGCTCTGGCCCGCGGGGCTCGGCGGCTTTCCCAAAATGATGATGGCGAATGTAGCTCTTTACGGATATCTGGTCATCAAACCGGTCGAGGGCGTCGGCTACGACCTGGCGCCGCAACTCGAGGACTGGAAAACCGGTTTACGCGAGTTTTTGTTTTACGCGCCAATCGTGCTCTCCCTGGGCATTCTTCTCGGTTTCATCCACTGGCAGGGGCTGATGAAGCGCCCGCAGGAATTTCCCGCGGCCTGGATTTTCACGTTCATCTTCGTTGCCCTGCCGGAAGAGCTGTTCTTTCGCGGTCTTGTACAAAATCTGCTGGAGCGCCGCATGGGCCGTGTCCGGGCTCTCATGCTGGCCTCTGTTTTGTTCGGTCTTTCCCATTTCAACAAGGGCGCCGTATTCAATTGGCGCTATGTCCTTCTGGCCGCCATCGCGGGGATTTTCTACGGTCGCGCCTGGCTCGAGCGGCGCCGGCTGTTCGCGTCTTCTGTAACTCACGCCACCATCGATGCCGTCTGGTCCATCTGGTGGAGGTAAGCTGGATCAGCGGGAGACCTGCCGCCGGCGTCGCGTTCTTGAGAGTGTGGCGACCGAAGCCGGGGGGCCTGCAACCTTCCGGAAGTTCGACAACCTGACTGAACGTCGGTCGGGATTGGCGGGAAACCACAGTAACTTGGGTTATCAATTCTTAACTGCTTCTCAAGAGTTCTTTCAGATATATATATGGGGTCATGGGTTAACTTAGGTAGACGGGTGATCAACGGATTCACTCAGCAGGTGTTGCGCGCCAAGTCCGGAAACAGGAACTACACGCCATGATGATGGAAAACAAGAAGACGGTTTTTGAAGACTGGCTGAACGAGTATGGGAGCCGCCTGGAGGAACTTGCTGCCGCCAGGTTGAGAGGCCCGGAGCAGGATGCGTCGTCGCTGGACCCTGCGGATGGTTCTCGCGCCGCAAACGATATCGTGAGCCAGAGACACTGAACAAGGCGGCCAGGCACGAATTCTGATGACCAGCACGCCCGTTATGCAACAATCCCGTGCACTCTGTGTTGAAATTCTCTTGTAGGGCGGCCTCTGCTGCCGAGGCGCCTTACGCTTCCAGTTCCGGCAGCCGGCTCGAAGGATAAATCTAACTCCACTGGATCAGGTGACGACGATGCGGTATCAGCGCTTGTTTCCCGTAGTAGCAGTCTCCCTTCTCTCTTTTCTGGCAGGATGTGGCGGATCCACTAAAAATCCAACTCCCCAGGGCGGCTTCA
>JBLMYN010000186.1:0-3683 GCA_050258305.1 Actinomycetota bacterium | reverse complement strand
AGGCAGGGGGTAGTAGGCAGGATTTTTTTGAACGTATGAAGAAGATCAAACGCATTTGCGTGTTCTGCGGGTCGTCATTCGGCGCGCGGCCTGCATACAAAGACGCGGCGGAGCGCCTGGGCAAGCTGCTGGCGGAGCGCGGCATTGGGCTGGTCTATGGTGGTGGCTGCGTTGGGTTGATGGGCGCCATTGCTGACGCCGCGATGGCCGCCGGAGGCGAGGTGATTGGCGTGATTCCGGATTCGCTGATGCAGCGTGAAGTTGGGCATCGCGGCGTGACCAGGCTGCACATTGTCGAGACCATGCACGAGCGCAAAAAGCTGATGGCCGACCTGGCGGATGCGTTCATCGCCCTGCCCGGGGGTTACGGCACGCTGGAAGAGCTGCTCGAAGCGGTGACGTGGTCGCAGCTTGGCATCCAGCAGAAGCCGTGCGGGCTGCTGAACGTGGAAAATTACTGGGACGGCCTGCTTCGGGTCCTGGACCATGCGGTGGATGAAGGATTTGTGCGTCAGGAAAACGCGCAGTTGTTTCTGGTGGCAAAGAATGCGGAATCCATGATGGAAAGGATCACGGAATGGGAGCCACCGGCGCACGTGCAGAAGTGGCTGGATAAAGAGAAGAGGTAATGGGCTGGATTACGGTATTGGGATTTGCCGCGGGGACGCTGACCACGCTTTCCTTTGTGCCGCAGGTGCACAAGGCGTGGCGCAGCAAGCGTTGCGATGATTTGTCGCTGAGCATGCTGCTGGCGTTCGGCGCGGGAGTGGTCTTGTGGCTGCTTTATGGGGTGATGTTGCGGAAGTCGCCCATCATTGTGGCCAATGCGGTGACCCTGGCGCTGATTGTGGTGTTGCTGTGGTTGAAGGTGAGATACAGGACGAGCAAGTGAGCGGAAAGGAATTTTTGAAGGAAATGACGGCGGAGAACGCAACCCGGCGCGGCGACTTGGGCGATAGAATCGATGTGATGGCCCCAGCGATCCAGGCAGACCGGGTACTCACCTTGGAGCAGGCGGACCAGGCTGTGCGCGGCTACTGTGAGCGCGTTGCTGCGCCGCAGAGTGAACCAGTGAAGTTGCTCGATTCACTCGGCCGGGTGCTTGCCGAACGCATTGCCGCCGACCGCGATTTTCCGCCCTTTCCGCGGTCCACGCGCGATGGCTACGCGGTGCGCGCCGCCGATGTGAAGAACGTCCCGGCCATGCTTCGCGTAGTGGGGCAGATCAAGGCCGGCGGAAGTTTTGACGCCCCGCTGAACGCGGGCGAAGCCGTGGAGATCATGACCGGGGCCGCGCTGCCCAAGAGCGCCGATGCCGTGGTGATGGTGGAGCACACCTCTGCTTTGGGCAATGGGGTGGAGATCAAGCGGGCGGTCAGCTCCGGCGAGAATTTTGTGCCGGCTGGAGCGGAGGCGCATGCCGGGCAGGTGCTCTTGACTCCGGGCGCGCGCATCACTCCGGCGCATGTCGCCATGCTTGCGGCGGTGGGGCGGGCGAAGCTCAGCGTCTATCGCAGGCCGCGCGTGGCCGTGCTTTCCACGGGCGACGAGCTGGTGGACATCTCTGAGACGCCGGGGCCGCAGCAGATCCGCAACAGCAACAGCTACTCACTGTGCGCGCTGGTGATGCAGGCGGGCGGCGAGCCGCTGCAGCTTCCGGTTGCGCCGGATGAGGAGCGCAAGCTCACCACGCTGATGCATGCAGGGCTGGAGGCTGACCTGCTGCTGCTTTCCGGCGGCGTCTCGATGGGCAAGTTTGACCTGGTGGAGCAGGCGCTCACGAAACTGGGCGCTCAGTTCTTCTTTACCGGAGCTCTGATTCAGCCGGGGCGTCCGGTGGTGTTCGGCGAGATACGAAAGAATTCGCGGGCGCTGCCCTTCTTCGGTCTGCCGGGCAATCCGGTTTCCGTGATGACCACGTTTGATCTGTTCGTCCGGCCGCTGCTGGATGCGCTGGCAGGCGCGCCGCCGCGGCGGACGCCTTCCGCCGGCGCTCGCCTGAAGAAGACCTTCAAAACCAGGACCGGGCTCACGCGGTTTCTGCCGGCGGTGCTCGAAGGCGGTCTTTATGATCCGGTGGTGGAGGTGGTGCCGTGGCAGGGTTCGGGCGATCTGCTGGCGGCTTCGCGGGCAAACTGTTATGTGGTGATTTCGCCCGATCGGGAGATCATAGAAGAAGGTGAGATGCTTACAGTGGTGATGCGCTGATGGCCAAATCGAGGAAAAAAAGCGCCCGTCGCGCGGCGGGAAAGCTTTCCCACTATGACGCAGACGGCCAGGCGCGGATGGTGGATGTCTCTGCAAAGACCGAAACCCGGCGCGAAGCAGAAGCTTCAGCTTTCGTGGAGATGTCGCCTGAGGTGCTGGCTGCGCTGCCCCGGAATCCCAAGGGAAATCCGCTGGAAGTCGCCAGATTTGCAGGCATTTCCGCCGCCAAGCGCACCGCGGAACTGATACCTATGTGCCATCCGCTGCCGCTCTCTTTCATTGATGTGACTACCCGTGTGTGCGAGAATGGCGTTCAGGTCAGTTCCCGCGCGGTTACTACCGCCCAGACCGGGGTTGAGATGGAAGCGCTGGTAGCCGCCAGCGTGGCAGCCCTGACCGTCTACGACATGTGCAAAGCCTTGGATAAAGGGATGATCATCCGCGAGGTTGTTCTGGAGCGCAAGTCAGGCGGAAAGAGCGGAGAATACCGCCGGCATGGCGTAAGAGGTTGAGAATAAACAGGTTTCATGCCCAGCAATGTTAAGGTCCTGCTCGTCGATGACAATCCCATAGTGCTGGATTTGCTGCGCCGCGCCCTGGCGCAGTTTTCCACGGTCCAGTTCATGACCGATGGAGCCGACGCTATGCTCAAGGCCATTGACGAGAAGCCCGACCTGATCATCGCCGATCACGCCATGCCCGGAGTCGATGGCCTGCAGTTGCTGCAAAAAATCAAGGCGCGCCCCAACACCGCGGCCATTCCCGTGATCCTGATGGCGAGCAAGGCCGATATTACTGAGAAGCTCAGGCCTGTGCAGGACACGGTGGAAGATTTCCTGGAGAAGCCGTTCTTCGTGAAAGAAGCGGCAGCCCGGATCAAGAAAGTGGTGGACAAGATCTCACTGGAAAAGATGGCCCGCGAAGCCCCTGCAGATTCCGTGGTGCGCGGCAGCCTGGCCCAGATGAATGTGCTGGACCTTCTGCAGTCTCTGGATATGGGCCGAAAAACCTGCGCGCTTACGCTGACCAACAACGGCGATTCCTGCAAGATGTTCTTTACTGACGGCCAGATCAACCATGCGCGCTACGGCGACTTGAAAGGCGATGAGGCTGTGTACAAAGTGCTGAGCTGGAGCGAAGGCAACTTTCAGATCGACTTCAAGGGCAGCAGCAACGAGCAAACCACTACGCAATCCACGCAGGGGCTGCTGCTGGAAGGCCTGCGCATGCTCGACGAATCAAACCGCGACGCAGAAGAGAACGTCCTGGAAGCCTGAGTTGTGAGCGCCAAAGGAATGAAACCCGCCGCGGTGCTTACCATCAGCGACTCATCATTTCAAAAGCAGCGTGAAGACGTCTCGGGTCCGGCGGTGGTTCGCCAGCTTGAAGCGGCAGGCTTTACGGTGGTTCACACTTCTGTTCTGCCGGATGAGAAAGACCAGATCCAGGCCCGGCTGATTGAGTGCTGCGAACTC
>JBLMYN010000185.1:0-7384 GCA_050258305.1 Actinomycetota bacterium | reverse complement strand
GCTGCGAATTCGGGCATGAAAATCGTCTGATCGCGTTCCGGGCCGGTGGAGACCATGCCGATCTTCGCTCCGCTTTCCTTTTCCAGGAAGCGGAGATACTGCTGGGCCTTTTTCGGCAGCTTGTCAAAACTGGAAATGCCTTCGGTTGAGGTCTTCCAGCCGGGCAGCTTTTCATAAATGCACTCCACGGTTTCAAAGCCGGTGGCAAGCGCGGGTAGCGATTCCGTCTTTTTGCCTCTCACTTTATAACCGACGCATACCGGAATTTCTTCCAGGCGATCGAGCACATCGAGCTTGGTCACCACCCACCAGTTCACGCCGTTGATCATCTGGGCATAACGCAGGATCACCAGATCCACCCAGCCGCAGCGTCGCGGACGCCCCGTAACCGCTCCGTATTCGTTGCCGCGAGCCCTCAACTCGTCAGCGATTGCACCGTCCACTTCTGTAGGAAACGGGCCGCTGCCCACACGCGTGCAATAGGCCTTGGTCACGCCAACCACGGTCTGAATGGCATTGGGCGGAACGCCCGTGCCAATCACCGCTCCACCGGCGCTCGCACTCGACGAGGTAACGAAGGGATAGGTGCCGTGATCAATATCGAGCATTGTCGCCTGTGCGCCTTCAAACAGAATGGATTCTCCCTCCGCCAGGGCCTGGTTCAGCAGCATCGCTGTGTCCACAACAAAAGGTGCGATCTTTTCCGCGGCTTCAGCGTATTCGCGATACATGTGGTCAGCGTCAAGCGGCTCGGAATTGAACAACGCGTGCGCGATCATGTTCTTCTCGCGGCAGGCATTCTCAATGGTGGCCTTGAGGAGCTGCGAATCGAGCAGATCAGCCACGCGCAGGCCGCGGCGGCCCATCTTGTCTTCATACGCCGGGCCGATGCCCCGCGATGTGGTGCCGATCTTCACACGGCCGGGCGCGTTTTCCGTGCCCATCTCGATCATGCGATGGTAGGGCAGAATGACGTGCGCGCGGTTGGAGACGAACAGGTTGCCATCAATCTTCACGCCCGCCTGGCGCAGCATGCCTACTTCTTTGAGGAAGGCAAGGGGATCCAGCACCACGCCGTTGCCAATCACCGCGCGGCAGCTCTTGCGCAGAACCCCGCAGGGGACCAGTTGCAGCACAAACTTCTTGCCGCCAATCACCACCGTGTGCCCGGCGTTGTGTCCGCCGGCATAGCGCGCCACCACGGAAAAGCTGTGGGAGAGCACGTCAACGATTTTGCCTTTCCCTTCGTCGCCCCATTGAGCGCCGACAATCACCGCTGTTCTACTTCGCTTCACTCGATGCACACTCCTCGCCCGCAATGAATTTCTCAGATTTAAAATTCCGGGATTCTTTGGACGGGAACTTCGGATGTTACCCATAGATTTTAGCAAAAGAGGGGGCATCGCCATCGGCTCCAGGACCTGCGCGTAATAAATTTTCGGACCACGAAGCAGCCGGTGCTGCTGGAATCCTGGCGCAACCCGGCGGGTGGGCTCCAGTTCCGTGACAATAACATTGTTTTTGTACCGGGGGATTCGGGGGTACCATGTTCCGGTGCAATCCCGGTCCTGATGGCCGGGGAAAAACAAAAGCCCCGGAAAGCTCAACCCATGATGAGAAAGCGCATTCCTCTCCTACTAACGTCCACGGCGGTATTTCTGTTCGCGTTCGCGGCCCTCGCTCAACAACCCGCACCAACCGGACAACCAGCGCAGCAACATGCTGCGGCTGCAGATCAAAAAGCCGCGAGCCGGCAGACGCCGGTATTCAAAGTCAAGACGCGGCTGGTTGTAGTAGACGTGGTGGCGAGAAATTCCAAAGGCGAGGTCATCACGGGCCTTAAGCCCGAGGATTTTAAGTTGAGCGAGGATGGCAAGCCGCAACGGATCAGTGTGTTCAGCTTTCAGCATCCCGAAGCCAATGTAAAACCGTTGCGCGCGCCGGTGCTTCCACCGGGCACATTCAACAACCTGCCGCAATACAAGCCCAATGGAGCGCTGAACGTGCTGCTTCTTGATGGCTTGAACACGTCCTCGCCCCATCAGGCATATGCGCGGGAAGAGATGATCAAGCTGCTGGAGAAACTGCCGGCAAACGAGCCTATGGCCGTCTATCTCCTCGGGACCAGGCTGCGCCTCATTCAGGATTTCACCACCGACCCGGAATTGCTGAAGAAGGCCGCCCTCAGCATCAAGAGCAAGCCTTCCCATCTGCTGAACAACCCGGCGGGCACGTCACCCCAGGCGTCGCCGATGGGCAGTGCTGCGGCGGATTTGATCGCGTCCGTGCCCGGCCTGGCGAACCAGTTGTCTGAGTTTGCGGCGGAAGAAAATCTTGGAAGAACCGATTTCCGCGTCGCCTACACTCTCTCTGCCCTCAATTCACTCGCGCGCACGCTCGCCGGCTATCCAGGAAGAAAAAACCTGATATGGCTTTCGGAGACGTTCCCCTTCGATATTGTTCTGAATGCGATCAGCCCCAGATCTGACCAGCTTCAGCGGCATTACGGGGACGACGTTGCCATGACGGGCAGCCTTCTCAGCGACGCTCAGGTAGCCGTATATCCGGTCGACGTCCGGGGACTGAGCAACAACACCGTCTACGACATTGCCAATGATCCTAATCCAATGGCTGGAATGAATACGGGAGGAGGGGCCATGAGAAGAAGCATGGCGGCCGACTCAGATATCAATATGGCGACGCGTACCACGATGGAAGATATGGCGGCAAAAACCGGCGGTCGCGCCTTTTACAACCGCAACAATCTGGACGAAGCCGTCCTGGAAAGTGTGAAGGACGGATCCACTTATTACACGCTGGGCTACTATCCTGATAACAAGCAGTGGAACAGTCAGTTCCGCGACATCCGTGTGAAGGTGAATCGTCCAGGCGCCAAGCTCCACTATCGCGCCGGATACTTTGCCATAGACCGGGAGGCCGTAGCGCAAGCGAATCCTGCCAAGCTGGACCAGGAACTCGACCAGGCGATGACTCTGGACTGGCCCATTGCCACAGGGCTCCCTTTTGAAGCCCGTGTGTTACCGCCCTCTGCGCAGACGCAAAACCGGGTGGTTATCCGCTACGCCATTGACCCGAAGGCGCTCAACTTCGAACCTGACGACAAAGGGCTTGAGCGCGTGAACCTGCTGTGCGCCGTCCGCGCCTACTCCGTCAAGGACCTGAACAAACCGTTGAAGAGCGAGGGCAACCGACTGGCGGGAAGCCTCAGGCCCGAAGCCTTTACCAAGGTCATGAGCGGTTTTTTCCCGTGCCAGGAACAGGTTGATCTGCCTCCGGGGAAGTATGTGCTTCGCCTGGGGGTTCGTGACAACTCTACCGGGCTCATCGGCACGGCCAATGCAACGCTGGAGGTCGCCGGTACTGTGGGCGCGTTAAGCGGTCAAAGCGAGAAGAAGCCGTAGTACTCGTTCGGATTCCCCCCGGGCGCTCAAGCCAACCTGGGGGTAAACTGATGCAGCCGTCAGAATCCGCTGTGAACCAACGGGTGCATTCATGCCGAAAAAGGGACGGGGGGCCAAAGAGGAACAGCCGGACCTGTGGGTAGCGCCGCAATATAGCCTGAAAGGTCCTCGCGGCGAGCGCGCATGGGAAAACCGCTCCGGCGGGCCGCCCAGCAACAGCAGATATCTCGAACTTGCCGATATCGCCCTTGGATTGAAGAAGTCTGTGCAGCGCAAGTTGCGCCTGCCGACTGCTCACCAGACTGGCAAGAAAGAGCCCTATTCGCCTCCTGAGTAAAGTTCTGCCGTCGATCGTCTGCAGCAGGGACGAAAGAATCACGGGGCGCCCAGCCAAACGCGGATCCGCGAGCCAATGGCAGCAGCATCACCCGGATCGTAGCTCGACACCAGCGCTCGCCGAATCATCGCTTCAACGACGCGATCTCGAGTGGAGTGAGGTCGCGCCATTTACCCGGCGCCAGGGCCTCAAGCCGCAGGTTACCTATCGCAACTCGCACTAAACGCAGGGTGGGATGTCCAACCGCCGCTGTCATTCGGCGTACCTGCCGGTTGCGTCCTTCGCGCAGCACGATTTCAACCCAGGCTGTGGGCACCGTCTTGCGGAAGCGAACGGGCGGATCGCGGGGAGAAAGACACGGCTCTTTCTCAAGGAGCCGAACTTGCGCTGCTTGCGTGCGATAGCCCTGGATCGTGACTCCCTCGCGCAAACGGCGCAACTCATTCTCGCCGGGTACGCGTTCCACCTGCACCCAGTAGGTACGCGGGTGTTCAAATCTCGGGTTGCTGAGCCGGTTTTGCAGAGCGCCATCGTCGGTCAGCAGCAGAAGCCCCTCACTGTCATGGTCCAGACGTCCCACCGGATATACGTTCCTGACGGGAATAAATTTACCGAGGGTTTCCCGGTCGCCGGAAAACTGGCTAACCACGCCGTAGGGTTTATGGAAGAGGATGTAGCGAAAAGCCACCCTTCAGATTATCTGAAGCAGCGGCTTTGAGTTAAGAAGCGAAGTGGGCGACAGGCTTCATGGAGATGCCCCCGAGAGGAACTGCGCTGCCCTTCCCGGATGTCAACCTGCCTGCGCCCACCCGCTTCATCTGACCGAATACTCGTTATGATCATGTCACGAACCTACGTTCCGGCTTATCCGGTGCTGCGTACACCGAAAGCCCGGTTCGTGGCCTCACTCCATGATTGCGGGATCCGGCCTGATCTCGCGGCTGCTTGCCTTACGCAAGAGCCAGGAGCAAGTAACCTGCTCCGGCCCACAGCGCGAAAAATACAGCCGTGAGACCAATGCGGAATAAAGAACTATCCAGGATGCGATTGTTTTTGTTGTCGAACATTCCCGTTACCAATCCTCGTTAAGAACGACTTGATTTCTAAAACTTGCTGTCGCCGTTCTAAAAAGCATGCAAACTGCCAAAATTCCGGTGCACCGCAACCTATTGATTTACAAGAGAACTGCCACGTCCGGCAATCGAATACCCGCTGGGGGGACTGTTCGCTTTCGAAGAGCAGCGTTCGCTGGCGCACACAAAGATGAGCGACTAACCATTTCTCTTTACAGCAGTCTAATGTTCAGAGCGCGACGAACGCGGGTGCGGGGGACCGCTCGCGTCAGGACAGCGTGAAGTAAAATAAAGAGTGGCGTCTCCGATTCAGTTGCCGGCCAGGAACGCACCCGGCCCCAGTCTTGCAGCATTCTTTACCGATGTACGTGAATTCCGCCACGACCCGCTCCGCAGTTTCTTCGAGTACACGCTCAAGTATGGAGATGTGGTCCGCTATCGCGGGTTGTGGGTGACGCACCAGATCACGCACCCCGAGCACATACTGCAGATACTCCAGAGCAACGCAGCCAACTACTGCAAGGGACGCGATTACCGCATTCTGAGACTTTCACTCGGTGAAGGCCTGCTCACCAGCGAAGGAGCGCTCTGGCAGCGCCAGCGCCGCATGACGCAGCCCGCGTTTCAGAGCAGCCAGATCGCCGGATTCATGCGCATCATGGAACAGCAGTCGCTGGCCATGCTGGAAAAATGGGAAGCTCGCGCCGCCGCCGGCAGCGTATTCGATGTGGTGCCGGAACTGATGCGCCTGACGCTCAATATCGTGGGCCACGCCCTGTTTACCACCAGCCTCGATTCTGACCTTGACTGCATTCAGGAAGCGCTGACCGTGGGCCGCGACTATTCCGTGGAGCGTGCCTGGTCCGTGGTTCGCATTCCGCAGTGGCTGCCCACACCGGGCAACCGGCGGCATCGCATCTCCCTGGCAGGCTTTCATTCTGTGATTGATCGCATCATCGCCGAGCGCCGCTCCTGCAGCCAGCCTGTCGCCGATCTTCTGACCATGCTTATGCAGGCGCGTGATGAAGACGGCTCGCAAATGTCAGCGCGGCAATTGCGCGATGAAGTTGCCACCCTCCTGACAGCGGGCCATGAAACCACCACTCTGGTGCTGGCCTGGGTGATTTTCCTGATCTCCACCAGGCCAGAAGCCGTGGAGCAGATGTCAGCCGAACTCAGTTTTCTCAACGGCCGCGCTCCGGGGTATGAGGATCTTTCACGCCTGCGCTTCACCCGCATGGTGGCCGAGGAAGCCATGCGTTTGTATCCTCCTGTCTGGGTGCTTTCCCGCACTGCAGTGAACAACGATGTAATCGGCGGCTTTCAGATTCCTGCGGGATCGGAAATACTGATTTTTCCTTACGTCACGCACCGCCATCCCCGCTGGTGGGACGAACCGGAGAAATTCTGGCCGGAACGCTTCCTGCCCCGAAACTCGTCAGGAAGGCCTCGTGGCGCCTACATCCCCTTCGGCGCCGGGCCGCGCACCTGCGTTGGCCTGAATTTCGCGATGACAGAAATCCTGGTTGTGCTTGCTTTGCTTCTGCAGCGATTCCGTTTCGAACTGGCGGCGGATCCTGCTGCCATCCAGGCCGAACCGTCCGTTACCCTGCGGCCCGATCCGGGCGTGCCCGTGCGGCTGCGCCGCATCTGACAGGCCCTGGCACGGGGCTTGCTCGCATTGGACAGACCCGATATGGCATGCTGTTGGTATGAAGAATAAGAACAGACGCGAACTGGAAAAATACTGGGCCGACCAGGCGGCCAAGAAAGCCAAAGCAGCCAAAAAGAAACCAGCGGCAGAGGAACAGAAGAATCAGGCCGAATCATCCGGCGCCGCGGAGCCTTCACAGAAATAGCCCGGCGCCACGGGAGCTACTACCTTGACCATGGCATGGTTGTGGAACGGCCGCCCAACGAACCAAATGCTTCCCGTTATCTCCACAAAAGCGCGAATAAACCACGGCGCAAACGTAAGACCCGAAATCTGCCCTGCTCTGCTAGGTGAAGAACGTGCGAATACGTGCGTACGTCGTCTCCAGATCCTCAGGCAGGACCCGGGTTTCTCCGACAACGGTCATGAAGTTGGCATCGGCGACCCAGCGGGGCAGAACGTGCATGTGGATGTGCGCGGCGACCCCTGCGCCTGCGGCCTTTCCCAGGTTGATTCCCATATTGAGGCCGTCCGGGTGGTAGAGTTCGCGCAGGATGCCTTCCAGACGCTGGGCCAGATCCATCATCTCGTGGACTTCCGGAGCTTCCAGCTTCTGCAACTGGTCCGTGTGCCGAAATGGAACGATCATGACATGGCCGGAAGTGTAGGGATAAGTATTGAGAATGACGAAGCAATGCCGGGCGCGGTGGACGATGCCGGCTTTATGGTCGTCGCCGAGCTGTAAAGCCGCGCAAAACACGCATTCCGCGGCTTTCTCAGCGGCAGTGACGTAGGCATAACGCCAGGGGGTAAAGAGGAAATCCATGACGGTTGAAGATACCAGATCACTGAAGGCCAATAGGCAAATTCAGCACGGGCAAGGGTTTGACAGTGCTTT
>JBLMYN010000184.1:0-2617 GCA_050258305.1 Actinomycetota bacterium | reverse complement strand
AAGGCGACCACCCCGACAAGAACAATGGTCGCCCCGGAAGGAAGATCCATCCAATAAGAGAGCATGAGCCCGAGAACGATGAACAGTTCGCCTGCCAGCACGCTTCCCACAATAAGCCTCTTGAACGACCCGGCCAGCATCTTGGCGATGGTCGGCGGGATGATCAACAGCGCGCTGACCAGAATGATGCCGAGCAGCTTGACTCCAAGCACAATGGTGACGCACAAGAGCACGTAGAAGAAGAAATCCAGCATCTCGACTGGAACTTTGTGCAGCCAGGCAGCCTCTTTATCCAGCGCGAGCAATGTCAACTGCCTGCGCAGCCCCACCACGAACACAAGAATCGCGGCCGAAAACGCCAGGATGATGACAAGGTCCTGCAGGCTGATGGAG
Source organism: Actinomycetota bacterium (assembly GCA_050258305.1). GTDB lineage: Bacteria > Acidobacteriota > Terriglobia > Terriglobales > Acidobacteriaceae > Angelobacter. Next base: position 2,224 of record JBLMYN010000184.1, on the reverse strand, counting down.
AGGATGCTGCCAAACAGGAAGGTCAGGAGCTCAGGCTGATAGCCGTGCTGCAGACTGATCAGAACGATTCCGAGCGCCAGGCCGCCGGTAAAAAGAACTCCGATCAGGGCATCGGAAGAGATATTGGTCTTGCGCTCCAAAAGGAATACGCTGGCTCCGAACAGAATCCCGACGCCCAGCGCGGTAATGAAGGGGCTGAAGCCCGAGATGATGCCAAGCGCTACTCCGGCCAGGGTCGCGTGGGCGATGCCGTCGCCGAAAAACGACATGCGGCGCAGGGTCACGAAGACTCCCAGAAAAGGCAGGATGAGTCCCAGAGCAACCCCGGCCATCAGCGCCCGTTGCATAAAGGGAAGATCAAACATGCGGAGAAATTCCATCCCTGATGCCCTCACTTCGAGCGTGCATACAGCGTGGCTTCGAGTCCGTAGAGCGATCGGAGCGTCTCCGGAGTCAGCACTTGTAGCGGCTTTCCCTGAGAGAGCAGCTTACGGTTCACGCACAACACCTCGTCCGCGTACTTGGCGACGACATCGAGCTCATGCGAGACCATCACCACGGTGGCCTCGTGTTTGCGGTGCAGGTGTAATACAAGCTCATAGAATGTCTGCGCGCCGGCAATATCGATGCCGGCTGCGGGTTCGTCCAGAAAGAGGATCTTCGGGTGCCCCAGCATGGAGCGCGCGATCAGGACTCGCTGGAGCTGGCCTCCCGAGACGGTTCCCAGTTTCATCGTAAGGGTCTCTTCGATCCCCAGGTGTTCGAGATGATGCGACATTTCCTCTTTGCGGAATTCCGGATGCGACAACTGAAGGAATTCAACGACTGTAATGGGGAAGCTCTTGTCGAAGGAAAAACGTTGCGGCACGTAGGCCACTTCGCCTCGCGCCTGCTGCGGCGCTTTTCCCAGGACTCGCACCCTGCCCTTCTGCGGAGTGAGAAAACCAACAAGAACTTTCAACAGGGTCGTCTTGCCCGATCCGTTCGGACCGATAATGGCCGTAATGCTGCCTTCAGGAATGGTGAAGGAAATGTCTTCCAGCACCGGCTGGTCGGAGCCGAAAGAGAGCCAGACGCCTTCTGCTTCAATTGCGTGTTGGTCCTGCATCATGGACCTCCAGCGTGAAGCGCGCGCCGCACGGCATTGGCATTGAAGTCCATCAATGCAGCGTAGGTCATTCGCCCTTCCACGCCTCCCAGCGGATCCAATTCGGCGATGCGTACTTTGTTGTCCTGCGCGAAAGCTTTCAGCAGGCCGGTGGAAAGCTGCGGCTCAACAAAAATGACGTCAATGTGGCCTGTCGTTATCTTTTTCTGAAGCTCCGCAAGATAGCGCGGCGTTGGCTCCTCACCGGCTGCAGGCTCGAATGTTCCTTGAATCGTCAAGCCGAAATCTTCCGCAAAGTAAAACCAGGCGTCGTGGAACGTCAGAATAGGAATTCCGCGCGCCGGCTTTAAGACTTCATTCAGCATGCGCTCTTCTGCCGCAAGCTTCTGTTTGTACTTCTCAGCATTCTCGAGATAGGTTTCCGCGTGCGCGGGATCGATGGCGGCCAGCGACCCGCCGATGTTGTCCGCGATTTTGCGCGCATTGCCGAAATGGAGCCAGTAATGAGGATCTATGGTGCCATCCCTGAACCTGCGCAGGCCGATTCCCTGGTCCACGATGATCACTCGCGAACCCTTGACCACATTTGCGATTTGCGCAGCCCAATTATCCAGGCCGTGGCCAATGGCAAAGACCGCTCTTACCTCCTGCAGGTCCCTGATTTGTTTGGGAGAGAACTCAAACAGATGAGGAGATGCTCCAGGAGGCACAATGACCTTTACTGTTCCTTCACTCCCGATGATATTGCGGGCTATGTCATACAGGGGATAAATGGTGGCGGCCACCGTGACTGATGCAGGGGCTGTTGGAACGGGCGCTTCTTTGCCTCGACAGGAGGAAATGACGATCACTGCGGCGAATGCCACCGCAACCAGAACGAGATACAAGCGCTTCATGATGAGAACGCCTTCAGGTTTTCAATCCCAAGTCCTGCCGGCAGGCATATCAGGAGCCTCGCCGGCCCAAAGCCCTTTACATCAGATTGTAGAAACTGGGTCTCAAAAGGCGAAGTGATTCTGGTCACAGACCCGCTCAGCAGTTCACCGTTTCACAAATGGCGAACTCATGATGGACCGGCGCCGGCTTGCGCCCTGAGGTTCGTTTTAACATCTTTTC
>JBLMYN010000183.1:0-11765 GCA_050258305.1 Actinomycetota bacterium | reverse complement strand
AGAAGGAACTGGCCAGGCTTCATGTGGAACTGGTCAAAGTGCAGAGGTGGGTAGTGAACAAGGGCCTGAAGGTTTGTGTCATCTTTGAAGGCCGTGACGGGGCCGGCAAAGGCGGGACCATCAAGGCGATTACAGAGCGTGTGAGCCCGCGCATCTTTCGCGTGGTCGCACTGCCGGCGCCGACGGAGCGGGAAAAATCGCAGATGTACGTGCAGCGCTATCTGCCGCACCTGCCGGCGGCCGGCGAGATCGTCATCTTCGACCGAAGCTGGTACAACCGCGCCGGCGTGGAACGCGTCATGGGGTTCTGCACGGAAGAGCAGGCGCAGAAATTTCTGCGCGCCGTGCCGCTGGTGGAGAGGGCCATGGTGGATTCCGGCATCCGGCTGGTCAAATACTGGCTGGAAATCAGTCCAAAAGAGCAGACCCGGCGCCTCGAATCGCGCATTGATGATGGACGCAAGGTGTGGAAACTTTCCCCCATGGACCTTAAGTCCTACAGCCACTGGTATGACTACTCGAAGGCGCGCGATGAGATGTTTGCCAATACTGACACGCCGTTCGCGCCCTGGTTCGTCGCCAATGCCGACGATAAGAAGCGGCTGCGGCTTAACCTGATCAGCCACCTTCTCAAGCAGATTCCGTATGAGGAGCTACCTCGGGAAAAGGTGAAACTGCCCAGGCGCCAGGACGCCAACGGCTACCAGGAGCCCGAATATCCGTACAAGTTTGTGCCCGAAAAGTATTGAACGCGCGCACCGCCCTGCGGCCAGAGACCGATGCCTTTGTGAATCATCCACCGAAGGACGGTCCGATTAAAATAGATGGAACTCAATATAGGGAGAATGACCCATGAAAATTAGCAAGCGGGAAGTGAATGGCGTCACCATCGTGGACATGAGCGGCCGTATTACCCTGGGCGAGGAGGGGGCGGCGCTGCGCAAGACGATCCAGGACCTGCTGTCTCAGGGAGCCAAAAAGATCCTGCTCAACCTGGGCGACGTTACATATATTGACAGCGCCGGGCTGGGCGAACTGGTCACCGCCTTCACGTCGGTCCGGAACCGCGGCGGCGAACTGAAGCTGCTGAATCTGACGAAGAAGGTCCATGACCTGCTCCAGATCACCAAGCTTTACACCGTTTTCGATATCAAGGACGACGAAACGGCCGCTCTCGGCGCCTTCGCTGCGTAAAAAGCACTGCATAGGGCCAAGCCCTGTCCAGCCGTTTGATCTGCGGGATCGTGAAACACAGCACAAGACGCATACCTGGAGGCAGGTTCGTTCCGCCCTGCCGCCAGGCGGGAGATGCGCGTAGGTTGCGGAGGAGGTCCGTAACGCCGATCTCCGGGTCACGAGCATCGGACTGATGTTGCGGAGAGGGCATCGATCTCGAGCAAGCGGAAAGAGAAATTCTGCTGACGGCGCTCGAAAAAGCACGGTTCGCCCCAGACCGATTCAACTTTTCTCTTCCCCTGTGGTACTGCATATTGCAGAATATTCCTGGCCGGGTGGAATTTTAGGGCGATTAGTATCGTGTTGTGATATTCTCCAGCGGTCGTCATTCTTCAGGGATTTGCCCAGGCGTCTGCGGCTTCGCCTGTTCGCCTCTGACAGCCGCACACATTTGTCAAAGGGTTATGCTTCACATGCGGATACGTTTCCGTTTTTTACGACTTCTGCTTTTCCTGGCGGCATTCTCCTGCCTTGCCAGCGCCCATGACAGCGAACCGATCAACACGGACTTCGCCTCGCCTCTTGCGCGCGGCACAGCCAATCTGAACCTGGATACACAGCGCTTTCGCGGCGCGTCTGATGACAACGCGGGTGCTATCGGATTTGAATACGGCTTGTTCCGTCGCATGCAGTTTTCTGTCGGCTTTCCCCTGGTGCGCCACACCTTCGTACCCGGAGATTCCGCTCTGGGAGCAGGAAATATATCGCTCGAATACCGCTACCTGCTGGCCGGAGGAAACGAGAAGCCCTTTGCCATATCGATTAATCCCGAAATGGAATTTCCCACCGGCAATCCGGGAATCACTGACCGTTCTTACAACGCCGGCGCCGCGATCCACATCGATGCGCACCACGGCGACAAGATCTGGATGCACTCCAACTGGGGCTACGAAACGCCGGTTGCCCGCTTTATCGAAAAAGAGAAGCACTTCAATTTTGCCGTGGCCGGGATGTATGAGGTGACGGAAAAATGGCATCCGGTGGTCGAGTTTTTCGGCCAGCATGACTTCACCAGTTCGCTCAGCGAAGCCTTTGTCGCTCCGGAAATCATCTATTCCCTGGGTGAGCACTGGGAACTGAAGGGTGCAGTGCCGTTCGGGACCACTTCTTCGAGCCCAACTGTCGGTGTTCAGTTTCGAATTACCTGGAAGATTGGCCCTCCGGCGCGGCAGTGAGCCCGGAAGGTTTCCGCGTGGCTACAGGAACATAGTCGGAATAGGTGTCGTCTTCCGAATCGTGATGGTGAAAGAAAAACAAGACTCTGGCATGCGCCTGCATGGCGAAATGTTTGGGCAGCCAGATGCCGGGCGCGACCGGCATTTTCTCAAGTTCAAACCTGGTGCCGGGTTCAACTCTGGCGGCAAATCCTGCGATGGATACCGGGTGTACCACGTGCGCTTCCACTTTGACCCACTGGTACGTCTCGGTATCGATCCAAAGCGTTCCGTTCATCCCTGTCAGCACAGTCGTATCCCGATTCGGAGGCTTGTAGCCGGGCCGCGGAGTTGCGTGCAGAACATAGACCCGGCGTCCATCGAGTGTCTGCTCTCCCCCGGAGGTAAAAACAAAAGCCTTGGTCAACTGTTCCATCAATAAATGATCGCGTTTGCGGCCAGCCTCGTATTTGGCGATCCTGCGCCTTCTGTCATCTGCTGACTCATTTTTTCTGTCTGCAATTACTTTCTGCAGTTTCCGCGCTTCTGCTGCTTCCCTCTCAGGACTTAATGCATGGCCATTCATGGCGATCAGGCGTTCGTAACGGGAGCCTTCGATCATGAGTTCTTCATACGATCTGGTGCCGTCATCGGATTTTTGCCGCTGACGATAGTTGAATTCGGGTGCTGCGGCCCAATCCCGCTGATTGGCTTCCACTGAGCGCTGAATAATAGCGGCCGGATCCGCGGCGGGATCCGGGCTGGAGGCGCCGGACTGAGAGCAAAACAGAAATACCAGAACAAGTTGCGGAAAGGCCATCATAGGCAAGGATCTGTTTCTCTTTTGTTAGATGCAGCCAAGCTACCCGCCGTCATCTCCGCTCTCACGATCCAGTTGCAATTCGGCTTGGCAGCGTGCCTCGCGTGATCGGAGTTGCGGGATGAATCATCCGGCCGCGCGCCGTTTGCAGGTTCTTTGGGGCAACACGTGTTTGCTGCCAGACAACCAAATGATGAGACACCGCTCTCTCCCTCCTGCGGTACCGAATGGTCGGGTGGAAAGCGAAATTGCGGCAATGACTCGAAAAGAGCAGGTTCATACGCAGTTGAGGCGCAGAGTTGAGCTGGTCTTGGTGCCAATGGCCGAAGGAGCTTTGGTGTTTGTCCTGGGATGGATAGGCATCGGTTTAAAACTGCCCCTGCTCTTTACCAGCCTCGGCCCCACCGCTTACGAGCAAATTGAGAAGCCCGAGGCCAGGAGCGCAAGGCCCTACAACATCATTGTTGGACATTGCGTCGGGCTTTTGTCCGGAATAGTCTCTCTATTCATCCTGCACGGCTTCCATGATCCTGTTTCTTCGAGCGCCGGATATCTCACCACGACGAGGGTGCTTGCTTCCGTCCTGGCCTGCTTTCTGACAGCCTTCAGCAACCTCTTGTTGAAAGCCAGCCAGCCCGCCGCCTTCTCCACGGCTCTGCTGGTCACGCTGGGCAGTTATGATTCTTCGCGCGATGCATTGACTATTGTCCTGGCAGTTTTTCTCTTGACGATGCTGGGAGAACCCTTGCGCAGGAAGTCACTTCAGCTTCGAGAGCGAGGCGAGCACGCGGCATGAATCGCCAGCAGACCGTGCCTTGCAATCCCGATCGTCATGGACCGGAGAGAGCTTTCGGACACATGGTTCGCTCAACGATGTGTTTGGCGAATTACCGCCGAAGGAGGGTGGCCACCACTTGCACAAGCCTGTCATCCAACAGAGCATTCGAGGTCAAAAAATGACAGCAGCGGACATATTGGTAGAAACGCTCATCGATTGGGGAGTGGAAATCATTTTCGGCTTTCCTGGAGACGGCATAGATGGAATCTTTGAATCTCTTCGAACTCATGCCGGCAAGATCCGGTTTATACAGGTGCGGCATGAAGAGGCTGCGGCATTTATGGCAACGGGTTATGCCAAATTCACGGGGAAGCTTGGCTGCTGCGTGGCCACCTCCGGCCCCGGCGGCATTCACCTGCTCAACGGCCTGTATGACGCAAAGATGGACGGGCAGCCGGTGCTTGCCATCACCGGCATGGCGTTTTCTGATCTCATCGGCACGCATGGCCAGCAGGACGTGGAGATGGACAAGCTGTTCATGGACGTGGCCATCTACAACGAACGCGTCATGAGTCCCACGCACGTGGAGAACATTACCCAGATAGCCTGCCGGACAGCTGAGACTTTCCGCGGCGTGGCGCATATAGCTTTTCCCAAGGACATTCAGGAGAAAGAGGTCCACTGGAGGCTGCAGAGCTCCAAGCGGAACATCAAAGGCCACGTATCTACTGTGCATGCCGAAGCAACGCGAGTGCCGCCGGAAGGCAGCCTCAACAGCGCCGCGGAACTGCTGAATCAGGCAAAGAAAGTCTGCATACTGGCCGGCCGGGGAGCTCTGCATGCAACCGACGAACTGGAACAGGTAGCGGACTTGCTTGGAGCTCCAATCGTGAAGGCTTTGCTGGGAAAAGCGGCCGTGCCGGACGACAGCCCGTTTACGACAGGAAGCATCGGCCTGCTTGGGACCAGGCCTTCTGAAGAAGCGCTGAAGAGTTGCGATTTGCTGTTCATGATCGGCTCGGCATTCCCTTATATGGAGTTTCTGCCGAAGCCGGGGCAGGCGAAATCAGTCCAGATCGAGTTGAATCCCGGACGCATTTCCCTGCGTTATCCGGCGGATGTCGGGCTGGTGGGCGACAGCCGCGAGACCCTGCGCCTGCTGATTCCACGGCTCTCGCGAAAGAAAGATCGCGGCTTCCTTACCAGGGCGCAGGATGGGATGAAGGAATGGTGGCAGTACATGGAGAACCTCGGCACCTCGGACCACATGCCGATGAAGCCGCAGGTGGTCGCATGGCATCTTGGCAAGCGGCTGCGCAATGATGCCATTGTGACCTGTGACAGTGGAACCATTGCCACCTGGTGGGCGCGTCAGATCCCGGCGAAACGCGGGCAGATGCACTCGCTCTCCGGCAACCTGGCCACCATGGCCCCCGGCCTGCCCTATGCCAACGCCGCTCAGTTGGCCTACCCGGACAGGCAGGTTATTGCGTTCGTGGGGGACGGCGGCTTCAGCATGCTCGGCTTCGAATTACTGACCGCGGTCAAGTACAAGCTGCCAGTCAAAGTCGTCGTGATCAAAAACGATGTCCTCGGACAAATCAAGTGGGAGCAGATGGTGTTGCTGGGCAACCCGGAGTTCGGTGTGCAACTGCAGCCGTTTGATTTCAAGATGTTCGCCTCCGCATGCGGAGCTTCCAGCATGAGAGTGGATAACCCCAAGCATATCGGGGATGCGCTGGACCAGTTCCTGGAAACGCCGGGCCCGGCGCTGCTGGAAGCGGTAGTCGATCCTCTCACGGCACCACTGCCGCCCAGGATCAAACCGAGCCAGGCCGTTCACTTCGCGGAATCTCTCGCGCGCGGAGAGCCGAAGGCCCGCAAGATCATGCAGGAGGCGTTGGTGGACCGGGCCCGCGAACTCGTGTAGCCGGGTCGCGCCACCGACAGGAAAATTCGTTTGACCTTCATCTTTGGAGAGAGTAATGAGTACTCTTCGGGTACTAGCGCCCACGTCTAAAAAAATGCCCCGCCCCGTTCTAACCCGCAGGCTCGACGTTCCAGCCCTGGAGCAGGAACTGCGAAGGCACGTTACCGGCGAGGTCAGGTTCGATGCCGGCAGCCTGGGTATGTACGCTGTTGACGCGTCAAACTACCGCCAGGTGCCGATCGGCGTGGTGGTTCCGAAAACGCAGGAAGATGCAATCGAGACTGTTCGGATTGCGCGTGAGTTTGGCGCGCCCATTCTCTCCCGAGGCGGCGGAACCAGCCTTGCGGGCCAGTGTTGCAACACGGCGATCGTGATGGACTGGAGCAAGTACGTCAATGACGTGCTTGAGATCAATCCTGTTCGCCGTATTGCTCGTGTCCGTCCGGGTTGCGTTCTGGACAAACTGCGCAACGCGGCCAATGAGCACGGGCTCACCTTCGGTCCCGATCCCGCAACGCACAACCACTGCACGCTGGGAGGAATGCTCGGCAACAATTCCTGCGGCGTTCATGCCCAGATGGCAGGCCCTGTATCAAACAATGTGGAATCGATGGACGTGCTGCTCTATGACGGCACGCGGATGACCGTCGGGTGGATGACGGAAAAGGAGATGGAGGAGGGAATCCGGCAGGGCGGAAGGGTGGGGAATATCCTCGCCGGCCTTAAACAGCTTCGTTCAAAGTATGCAGACCAGATCCGCAGGCGCTTTCCTGCCATACCGCGGCGGATATCCGGCTACAACCTCGACCAGTTGCTGCCGGACCCTGACGGAAAATTCAATCTTGCGCGCGCTCTGGTGGGCTCAGAAGGCACGCTGGTCACGATCCTGCAAGCAGAACTGGACCTGATTCACAATCCTCCGTTTCAGACCCTTCTTGTGCTCGGTTATCCCGATATCTATCAGGCCGGCGATCATGTGCCGGAGATCCTCGAGTACAAGCCAATGGGCTTTGAAGGACTGGATCACAAACTCATCCTCAACATGAAGCAGAAAGGCATGCACACGAAATACATCAACAAGCTGCCCGAGGGAAAAGGCTGGCTGATGGTGCAATTCCCGGGAGAAACAAAAGAAGAGGCAGATGCCCGCGCCCGCCGGTTAATGGAAAGATTGAAGCGCAAGCGCAATGCCCCGAGCATGAAGCTCTATGACGATCCCAGAGATGAAAAAGCCGTCTGGGAAGTAAGGGAATCAGGCCTGGGAGCGACTGCTTTCGTTCCGGGAGAGCCGGCTGCATGGCCGGGATGGGAAGATTCCGCCATCCCGCCGGACCAGATCGGGGATTATCTGCGCGACCTTTGCAAATTGATGGAGAAACACGGTTACGAAGCAGCTCTGTATGGGCACTTCGGCCAGGGCTGCATTCACTGCCGCATAACATTCGATCTCACCAGTAAGAAAGGAATCAAGAACTACCGGAGCTTCGCCATTGAGGCGGCGGAACTGGTAACCAGCTACGGAGGCTCGCTTTCCGGGGAGCACGGCGACGGACAGTCCCGTGGAGAGCTTTTGCCGATCATGTTCGGCGACGAGATCGTTCAAGCCTTCCGCGAATTCAAGACCATCTGGGACCCGGACTGGAAGATGAACCCGGGCAAGGTGGTCGATCCCTATCCGCTCGATTCGAACCTCAGGCTCGGGGCCAACTACTCGCCATGGAATCCGAAGACTCATTTCAAGTATCCGGAGGATGATGGCAGTTTTGCTCACGCCACGCTGCGGTGCGTTGGTGTAGGCAAGTGCCGCCGGCACAGTTCGGATGTGACGACGAATCAGACCATGTGTCCCAGTTACATGGCCACGCACGAAGAGCGACACACCACGCGCGGCCGGGCCCACCTGCTATGGGAGATGCTGCAGGGAGACGTCATCAAGAAGGGCTGGCGCGATGACAACGTGAAGGAAGCGCTCGATCTGTGCCTCTCCTGCAAGGGGTGCAAGGGCGATTGTCCCGTGAATGTTGACATGGCCACCTATAAAGCCGAGTTCTTGTCGCATTACTGGGAAGGCCGCATCCGCCCGCGCTACGCGTATGCATTCGGATGGATCGATAAATGGGCGCGGATTGCATCTCTGTGGCCGGGGCTGGTGAATGTCGCGGCCTCCACTCCGGGAGTACGGGAGATCATGAAATCCGTTGCCGGAGTGTCGCAGCATCGCTCGATTCCTGAATTCGCTCCGGAAACATTCAAGAGCTGGTTCCGCGGCCGCCCGCAGAAGAAGCAAAGCAGCAGGCGCGTGCTGCTGTTCCCGGATACGTTCAACAACTTCTTCTTCCCGCGCACTGCGCGGGCCGCAGTGCGCGTGCTTGAAGACGCGGGCTATGAGGTTCTGGTTCCGCAACAACACATTTGCTGCGGGCGTCCTTTGTACGACTACGGTTTCCTGGACATGGCGAAGCAATACCTGAAGAACGTGATGAGTATCCTGATGCCGTATGTCGAAGCCGGTACTCCGATCGTGGTCCTGGAACCGAGTTGCTGGTCAGTGCTGCGCGATGAAATCAACGGGCTCTTTCCGGAGCGCCGAGAAACGCACAAGATCATGGAAAACACTTTCCTCTTCACCGAATTTCTGGTGGAGAAGGCGAAGTACCAGCCGCCCGTTCTTCACATGGGAGGAGTGATGCATGCGCACTGCCATCACAAGGCAATTGTCAAGGGCGCCGAGCACGAGCAGAATTTGCTGAAGCAGATGGAAATGGGAGTTCGCACCCTGGCAGATGGCTGTTGCGGCATGGCTGGATCTTTCGGCTTTGAGGAAGATCATTACGAAATCGCCACAAAGATTGGTGAGCATGCGTTGGCGCCGGCGGTCCGCCGTTCAGGCCGGAGCGAAGTCATCATTGCGGATGGCTTCAGTTGCCGCGAGCAGATTTCCGAGATGACGGACCGGCAGGGATTGCATATGGCGGAAGTCATTGAGCTTGCGCTGCGTCATGGCCCCGGAGGGCCCGGCGGCCTTTATCCCGAGACTGAATTCGTTGAGGAACATGCCGCGGCGCTGCGCAAATCGAAGCTTGAGACGGCCGCAGTACTGGGCGGGCTTGCCGCCACTGCCATGACCGCCATCGTGGGCTTCTCAAAAGCGCGCAACGGAAACGGCCACACTGGCGGCAACATTTCAACGCACAAAGATTAAGTCTCGTGGTGGCAGGTCTGGTTCTCGTCGGTTTGAGCGGGAGGCAGATCAACTCGGGAAGTCCGACTGCGACGACGCGTCCGGTCGTGTCCTCGCCTCTCAAGCCAGCAACTTGTTCCTGCGGAATTGGGCTTGTTGCCCCAGTCCTTCTGAGAGGCGATTGGAGATTTGCGTTCCCGCTGCATGTTTTCCCCGCGAATAGCCGGTTCGTGGTAGCCTTAGAGACTCTTACTTCCAATGTCACGCTACACACCGAAGTTGAAATTTCACCATCTTCGCCGTAAACCTTTTTCATCAGTCGCCGAGAAGGTTCTGTTTGGGCTGGTTATGGCAGCCACCGGTTCGCTCGTCTTGTTTTCCACCCCTGCGCATGCGGAGCAGCATCATGGGACGGCAGCCGCAGTTGTCGTCCAACCGGGCGCGCCCGGGCAGCCGAGCAAGACCCTGCCGACGTCCACCAGGGCTACTCTGCCGCCGGAGTCGCAGTCGGATGTGGAGTTCATGCAGGGCATGATCGTCCATCATGCACAGGCCGTGGTGATGACGGCGCTGATTCCGTCGCACACGGAGAACAAAGACCTGCGCCTGCTGGGAGCACGGATCAGCCGCTCGCAATCGGACGAGATCAAGTTCATGCAGCGATGGCTGGCGACGCGCGGACAACCGCTCGAGCTGCCGATGGCGGGAATGCCGGGGATGGGCAAGCCGGGCCACCCCATGCTTATGCCGGGCATGTTGACCCTGGAGCAGATGGACGCCTTGCGGAAAGCGAAAGGCGCGGAGTTCGACCGCCTGTTTTTGACCGGGATGATTCAGCACCATGGCGGCGCGTTAACCATGGTGAAGGAGCTGTTCAACAATCCGGGTGCGGGCCAGGATGCCGAACTGTTCAATTTCGCCACCGACGTTGATACTGGCCAGCGTGTAGAGATCAGAATTATGCAATCCATGTTGAGGAAAGTGCCTCAAAAGGAGAAATGATGAACCGAGTGCGCCGCGTTGCGCTTTATTTGGCGGTGTTCGCCGCGATCGTCTTCGTTTTCGGTATCAGCAGCATGCAGGCTCAGACGCCCGCCAAGGGGCCTGCAACTGCAACAACATCCGGGGCAGCGCCTGCGAAAGCGCCGGCAGCAGCAAAGGATCCGTTTGCGCCGGAGCCGGCTCCGCCGCTTCCACCGGGGATGACCGGCTCGAATGTAAACGATCCGCGTTACAAACTGAAGGCGGGTCTGTATGACGCCGGTGAAGCGGCCATGGGCATGAAGCATCTGCTTCTTCTCAAGAAGCCTGCTGCTTTCCAGTTGGGCGCCAGCGGGCCGGATGATCCCAAGGTGCAGAAGACGCTTAAGCAGCTCGGTGTGCCGGGCACCGCAAAGATGCCGAAGGCCAGGCAGGAGATGATTGCGCAGCTCGCGTTCGCGAATTCGGACCTTGCTTTCCTGGGCCACTACCTCTTTCAGGGGAACTTTTACGGCATCGATATTTATGACATCTCCAACCCTGCGAAGACTGTCCTGCTGACCACGCTGGTGTGTCCCGGCGGGCAGGGTGATGTCTCGGTTTACAAGAACCTGCTGTTCATGTCCGTGGAGATGCCGAACGGGCGCATCGACTGCGGCACACAGGGGTTCCCGGCTCCGCCTCCGGCGCCTGCAGCAGAGGAAAAAACAGAAAACCAGCCGGCCGGACAGCAAAAGCCTGCGCAGGAAAGGGAACGCCGGCCGCCTCCACCGCAAAAAGACCGCTTCCGTGGCGTGAGGATTTTCGACATTTCCGACATCAGGAACCCGAAGCAGGTGGCGGCGGTGCAGACGTGCCGCGGATCGCACACGCACACCCTCGTGGTGGATCCGAACGACAAGAATAACGTCTACATCTACGCTTCCGAGACATCGTTCGTGCGCCAGCCGGAAGAACTGGCCGGGTGCTCAGATGAAGAACCGGACAAGGACCCGAATACCTCGCTGTTCAAGATCGACGTCATTAAGGTTCCGCTGGCGGCGCCGCAGGAAGCGAAAATAGTCTCCAGTCCCCGGCTCTTTATGAATGCGCGGACAGGCGCAATCAACGGCTTGAATAACGGCGGCACCCATGGCAAGGATGGGCTGCAGAAGCCCAAGGACACAAATCAATGCCACGACATCACGGTGTACTCGGCGATCGGGTTGGCGGCGGGCGCGTGTTCGGGCAACGGGATTCTGCTGGACATCAAGGACCCGGTGCATCCCAAGCGCGTGGATGCCGTGAACGACCCGAACTACTCTTACTGGCATTCCGCAACGTTCTCGAACGATGGGACGAAGGTGGTGTTTACCGATGAGTGGGGCGGCGGGCTGGGAGCGCGGTGCCGTCCGAACGATCCCAACAAGTGGGGTGCGGATGCGATCTTCGATCTGAGCAAAGACAACCTCGCGTTCCAGAGCTATTACAAGATGCCGGCCGCGCAGAGCGATACGGAGAACTGCGTGGCGCACAATGGCTCGCTGATCCCCGTTCCCGGGCGCGATATTGAAGTGCAGGCGTGGTACCAGGGCGGCGTTTCCGTCATGGACTTTACTGACCCGGCGCACCCGCATGAAATCGCTTACTTCGACCGTGGGCCGATTGATGCGAAGACGCTGGTGCTGGGCGGCGATTGGTCAGCC
>JBLMYN010000182.1:0-4623 GCA_050258305.1 Actinomycetota bacterium | reverse complement strand
ACTCCTGGCGGATTATTCGGATTCCTGGGTGGAAAACAGACACAAACGCAATCAAATACGATAGAGCAGCAGTCCAATAGCTCCACTTCTGTGACCACCAGTTCCAGTAAGACACAAAGCGTCACACTCTTTGGCCCCGGTCCCAGCAACAATTGTGGGGCATCGGCCGGGGACTTTATCGGGGTGGACCATGATTGCGATCTCATTGAGGTGTGGCTCAACCCGGTGCTGGTTTTTACACTTACGGATAATGGAGGTGTGCAGTGGAATGGCTATGGTTTCAGTGCTCTTGATCCAATCGCGCCCATCGAGATCGCGGACATCCTGGTGGGCTGTTTGAACGGGGACATAGCTGCCAGCGATCACCGTTGCGCCCCTCCCCTTAGTCAGTTTCAACGCACCTGGGCCGGCGTAGAAGTTTGGCCGGCGGGTCAAGGTCCCGGGCTCACACAAGCTGATCTGAACAATATCCTCGCTGCGGACCCGTGGGGACGCTGCACGCCGAACTCGCCAATCGGCTCGAGCGCCTGTCCAACTTTCTCCACGGATGGAACCTTTACGCTTCTCCCGCCACAGTTCAGCCTGTCCGACCAGAGGAATATCTCTTACCATCAGGGTGACCTGCAACAGGGCTACACGGTGAGTACAGCCACTTCAACCACTCAGGGCCAGGAGAGCCAAACGAGCTTTTCGCAAACCTTTGGGACTGAGAGTGCGTTTACAGGGACTGGTTTTCTCAGTGGTTTTGGGGCAAATGTCAGCACGTCGCAGACTTTAACGTGGAGATATGAGGTAAACAATTCAACCACCTTGAGCACCACCATGATGGGGCAGGCAAGCATCACACCCCCCGCCTGTAACGGAAATCCATGCTTTCCCGCATATCCGCCTACCCCGGCTCTTTATGGTACGGGTATTGCTTTTGACATCTTCGTCGATCACTTTTTTGGAACTTTCGCTTTCGTTCCCTCCGCCTACTAGCAGAACGCGATGCGCGAAGCCGATGGAAGCTGCAATCCGAAACGAATAGATACTGAGACGAAAGAGGCTGGGCATCAAAAAGCTCGGCCTCTCTTTTTGCTGCTGGGTTCAGAACGCACGGGAAGCAGGAACGTCGTCCCGCACGGCGGAATGAACTTCGACTGAGTGGGTTAACGCCCTTATCAGCCGCAGCGTAGCGATTCCATGGGATCCACCCGGGCGGCACGGCGGGCAGGGATCCAGCAGGCTGCGAGCGCCACCGCGAAAAGGAATCCGGCGACCGAGAGAAATGAAACTGGATCCCAGGGGCTGACTCCGTAGAGCAGGCTCGACATCAACCTGGAAACAGCAGCACTACATCCGAAACCGATGGCCACGCCGGCAATCACAGGGCGCATCCCATCGCGAACGATCAGGGATGCGACATTCCGGGCCCCCGCGCCCAGAGCCATTCGGATTCCTATCTCACGCACGCGGCGACTCACTGCATAAGAGACCATTCCATACACTCCCAGGGACGCCAGCAGCAACGCCAGTCCGCCGAGTGCAGCCGAGAGAACCGAGGGAATCAGAGTGAGTGACCTCCAGAAGTCCATGTTGTCTTCCAATATCGTGATAGATCACCATTGCACTCACGACCGCGAACGGGGCTCCAGGCGATCCCGCAACAATCGGCAATTTACACAGTCACGGCAATTTATGACGCACAAGCTGGATCAAGGTGTTTGCCGGTGGGGTTCGACGGATCGCGCTACCGCCACGTTGTCCCGGCGAAGCGAGCGAGGGACGCGATCCAGACGCGTGACCGTTTCCAGCTCTGGTTTGTTGAGAATGAGGGTTCCTTCAATAACCAAATCTGTTAACGCGGGGCTCTTCACGCTGTCGCCAACTGGTTCAGTACTGTCACGCAGCCAGGTGAGCAGAATCGCTGGGTCTTCTATTGCCAGGATAAGATCCGGGTCTTTCACGCCTTCTTTCCGCACCTGCAACTTTCCATCCATGAGTATGAGACCGAACGTCCCGCCACCCGTGCGGATCGTGACGGTGCGGCGCCAGTTGGCAAGATTGGCCGTCGCTCGCGGGCTTTGGGGAATCATTTCAGCCAGATCCTGGAAATGTGCTCTCACTTCCTGCAGGGTTTTCCGCAATTGAGGAGTGGGGTTGCCAAATTCCTTCTCTGAGAGACGCCCCCACTCGATCTCGCTTTCGAACAGCGGACTCCTGGCAAGTTGACTCGGTGTGAGTTCACTCTGGGGAACGGCAAAGATGTCCAGCATCTCGCCTTGTCGTGAATCGCAGAACGCGATCTTGACCGGTGTGCCCCTCTTATAGATCCCCGGTCGTATGGTGCCTCGCGTGGTTCGCACGCGAACCAGCATGGCAGTATCACTCAGTTTGCCATCCGCCGTTTCAAGAAACACCCGGCCGGTGCCGAACGGCTCCTGACCCTTAAAACGGCTGGGCGCAAAAACCGTGATCACGGGGGTGGCTGCCATGATGCCCGTGTCCTTTACGTACTCCTTTTGCATGTCCACGAAATTGCATGCCGGGCAGCGGCGCATGAATGGCGGAATAATCAGGTGCCGGCACCCGGGACAACGATGGCCCAACACCCTGCCTTCGTCGCGCAGTGCGCGGAAGAAATCCGAGAATTCCCCCTGTGTGTGCTTCATGCCCGTGAACATGGCGTCGTTTCGCTGGAGGAACGTGCCGTCCGGTGCGTGCACTTCGCTGATTCCCCGCATGGGAAGCATGGCTGGGGAGACCACAGGCTCCGGCCCGGGTTTGTGTTCCATCTTTTTTTTCCCATTCCTGCTTTGTGCAAAAGCCGCTGCTTTTCCTGTTTGTGCCACGATCAAGCTCTCCTCTCCAGCACCATGGCCACGCCATACATCGAAAGCGACGCGCCCGTGCCATGAATCAGGCCATGCTCAAGATTCCTGGCCCTCATTTCGCGCATGGCGCTCCAGGTGGACATCATGTTGGATCCGCCAACGAAGTGCCCGCCAAACACCAGACCACCGGATGGATTCACCAATAGCTTTCCGCCGGGCAGGATAATGCCTTCTTCCACCAGATCGTTGGCCCGCCCGAGCGGTACTACGCCCATCTCGGCCAGCGTGATCATCAACTGGGGAATGAAAGCGTCATGCAATTCGATCACCTCTATATCGTCGATGGTGATGCCCGCCATCTGCAGAGCTTTTTTCGTCGCCACGTGGTCGGAATAGATGCGATGAAGGACCTTGTAACGGGTGATGTCATTGCCCACGAAGTAGGGCTCGTTGGCGGCGCCGACGCCGGTCAACCAGATAGGTTCGCGGCCGGAGCGCTCTTTTATCTTCTGCGCCATTTCCGCGGAAGCAAAAATCAGCGCGCACGCCCCCTCCGTGTACACGCAGGTTTCCAGCACGCGGACCGGATAAACCACATAGCGCGAATGGAGCACCTGGTCCGCGGTCACTTTCTCACCCAGACGCTGCGCGTAAGGATTGTTCTGCGCGTGTTCGCAGAGGAGTTCCACAATTTTTGCGCGCGCCATGGGGGCGAGGTCGCCCGGATGCTCATCCATATAGGCCTGAATGACCTCGGCGTAGCTCTCTGAGGCATGTGCCCCGAGCGGCCGTTCAAACCACGGATCCCATGAATAACCAATGGTCTGAACGACAGCCGGCGTGTTGCTCTCGGCTTCATAATCGTAACAATCGAGCGCCTTTTCCACGCCCACGACAAGCACAAGATCGTGCTGTCCACTGGCGACCATGTTGTAGGCGGCCAGCATGGCATACGCGCCCGTGGCTCCCCCGTTGGTGACCCTCATCAACGGCTTGTTCTGAAGGCCAATAATTCCCTGGAATCCACTTTCGGGAATGGCCTGGAACTCAAAGATGTCGTTGTAGATTCCTGCGACGCCCGCTTCAACCTCATCGATGTGGACCCCCGCGTCGTGAACCGCCTCACTGACTGCCATCTGCGCCAATTCCCAGAATGTTTTCTCAACCCACCGGGAACGGCACGGAGTCATACCCGCGCCTACTATGGCTACATCGTTCACTGGATCGCTCCTGAGTTGTTTTATTGCTTCCCTGAGCCCCGGGACGGGGGCGAGTCATCCGACTGCTTGCCGATCACATTGCAAAGGTCCATCTGGTACAGACAAAGATCACACAGACCCGACACGCACGCCTCCGTGACCGGGATTTGCCTCAATTCTCGTGCCGCTTCCTCAACCAAAGGGGACCGGCATGGGGCAATGACCGCCTTTGTGGTGGTTACTGTATCCACCGCAGCGCTCTTCGTGGGTTTGCTGGCTGTCACAAGACACCCCGCTCTCCGTGAGCACTTCGCAGGCTAACAGCTCCAGGCTCGCTGACGCTGTGACGAGGATCACTGGCGGCGTTTGATGGCCGGTGGCGTCCGATTGGAACATCTTCTGCGGCAAGCGCCCGCCTTGCGCAGATTGAGGGTTTCTTGCGGGGGAATGGCGAAGTGCAGTTGAATTTTGGCAATTGGACTATGGCGGTGTCACTGCACTCGAATGAAGGGAATCGCAGGCCCGGCCGCGTTTCAACCTGATGAAGCTGTCCATGCTCCGCAATTCCATCACGAATCCCTCCATGCCGAAGGCCACAAAGGGCGTAA
>JBLMYN010000181.1:0-7253 GCA_050258305.1 Actinomycetota bacterium | reverse complement strand
GCGAGCTCCCGCATGGCGGAGGGAAGGCCGATCTGATGGACGGTGAGGATGGCCCGGGTGCGCGGCGTGATGGCTTCTTCTATGCGATTCGGATCCAGATTGTAGGTAAGCGGATCAATATCAACAAAAACCGGCTTCGCGCCCATGTAGCGAATGCAGTTCGCGGTGGCGATGAAGGAGAGGCTGGGACAGAGAACTTCGTCGCCTTCCCTGACTCCCGCCACCACCATGGCCAGATGGAGCGCCGTTGTGCAGGACGAGAGGGCGACCGCATGCGCGGCCCCGACATAGCCGGCAAAGCGCTGCTCGAATTCGAGAACCTTCGGGCCCTGGCTTACCCAGCCGCTGCGCAGTGCAGCCACCACGGCTTGTTCTTCTTCCGCGCCGAAGAACGGCTTGGCCACCGGAATCATGGTTGCGGGCTTTGGGATGGTGCTCATGCTTTACCTGCCGCTGCGAGTGTTTCCTTCACCTCGCTGGAATCACGCCACTCAATCAGCTGCTGCAAACCCTGTTCAAGGCTCGTGCCGGCCCGGAATCCCAGCATCTGTTCTGCTTTCTCAATGGCAGCGCGCCGCCGGCTCACGTTGGCTACCGCCCTGGCTGGGCGATGCTCTGGCTTCAAAGATGAGCCGGTGAGCTTCAGAAGAGCAGCGCACAACTGATTCAGGGTCGTCTGCACTCCTGTACCGACATTGAATACTTCATCAGTTACCTCGGATTGCATGGACAAAAGGTTGGCTTTTGCCACATCGCCGATAAACACAAAGTCCATCGATTGCTCGCCATCGCCAAAGATCAGAGGCGGCTTACCCGCCTCAATGGCTTCCAGCCAGCGGATCAGCACCTCAGTGTAAACACCCGTCAGGTCCATGCGCGGCCCGTAAACGTTGAAATAGCGCAGGGCAACATACGGGAGACCATACGTTGTGTAAAACGCGCGCAGCATCTGCTCATTGGCAATCTTTCCCGCGCCATACAGAGTACGGTTGTTGAACGGATGAGCTTCATCCATGGGCAGATAAGAAGGCTCACCGTAGACCGAGGCCGAGGATGCGGCAACAATCTTCTTCACCTTGTGCCGGACAGCCGCGTCCAGCACGTTCAGCGTGCCTGTCATGAGCACTTCCACGGCTTCGCGCGGAGCTTCCGCGCACCTGGTGATGCGCAGAGCTGCCTGGTGATAAACGTAATCCACGCCGTCGGTCAAGCTGTCCACGAGATCGGCATCGCGGATATCGCCTTCAACCACCTTGACGCGGTCGGTGGCGAGCGCGGGCTTTACATTGGCCCAGCTTCCGCGGACAAAGTTATCGATAATGCGGACCTCGGCCGCGCCGGTGGCGAGCAACTGGTCGGCAATGGTGCTGCCGACAAAACCTGCTCCGCCAGTGATAAGAAAACGCTTGCCTGCAATCTCGTTCATCTCTACTCCCGTTTGTTCCGGTTATGGCTTGGCGTCACGCAAGCGCAGCACGCGTGCCGGTACCCCGGCTGCAATTGCAAATTCAGGCACGTCGGAATTCACGACCGCTCCCGCGCCGATAATCGCGTTCGCTCCCACATGCACTCCCGGCAGGATTGTGGAGTTGGTGCCGATATCAGCTCCGTACCCGATCACCACCGGCTTGATGGTCAGCGGCGTGGTAATGATGGGGGCATCCACGGGCTCTCCCGTATGCTGTGATCCCAGAACTTTGGCTCCCGGACCCCAGCCCACGTAATCTTCCAGCACCAGATTGCGCGCGTCGAAATACGCCTGTGGCCCAATCCATACGTGATTGCCAATCCGGCATGTGCCGTCAAACCTTCCCTGAATCATGACCTGCGCGCCGATGAAGACGCTGTGTCCGAATTCCATGGTTTCAGGGTGCTTGAGCACCACGTCCGGACCCACTTGAAGATCGTCTCCCACCGATTTGCATAACGCGTGCATGATGACGCGGCGCATCAGGTAGTCGAAGGAAGATTCACCGCCGCGGAAGCGAGCGAAGAGCGCGATCAGCTCCTCGCGCGAATTTTTATCGCGCAAAGTGGAAGCGAACTCCCGCTCCCAGGCAGGATCAGGACGAGTTTCCTTGCGACCGAAAGTCGCGTCCACTTTGCGCGGTTCCGCCACCGCGGCTAAACCTTCGCTGCTGGGCATTGGACGAACTCCAGAACCGTGGAGCTGACAAACTCCACCTGCTCGCGCGTGATAGTTGGGAACATAGGCAGAGACAATATCCGCCCGGCCAGAGATTCAGTCACCGGAAAGTCGCCGGCCTTGTACCCGAGGTGCGCATATGCCTGCTGCAGGTGCAGCGGAACAGGGTAGTGCAAGCCGGTTTCGATTCCTTCGTTGGCCAGTTGTTGTTTCAGCGCGTCGCGGTCATCTGTCTGGATTACGTACAGGTGATAAATGTGTTTGGCGTCCGGCATGGCAGCGGGCGTCATGACCGGTGAACCGGCCAGCAGCTCTCCATAGAGGCGCGCGGCGGCGCGCCGGCCGTCATTGCCTTTGTCGAGGTGCGGCAGCTTCACGGCTAGAAACCCGCCCTGCAGGCCTTCCATGCGGAAGTTGTAACCCGCGAAGGTGTGCTCATATTTTTTAGTCGATCCGTGGTCGCGCAGCATGCGCAGTTGCTGGGCGAGCTTTGCATCGTTGCATACCACGGCGCCGCCCTCTCCCAAAGCGCCAAGGTTTTTGCCGGGATAGAAGCTGAAGCAGCTCATCACGCCCATGGTTCCAGCCTTGCGGCCCTTGTATTCAGCGCCATGCGCCTGGCAGGCATCTTCCACCACAGCCAGCCCATGCTTTTCCGCCAGCGCCAGCAGGGGATCCATGTCCGCCGTCTGCCCGTACAAATGGACGGGAATAATCGCCTTCGTTTTTGGGGTAATGGCTTTTGCGACACCTTCAGGATCCATGTTGTAGTACCTGGGATCCACGTCAACGAACACAGGACGCGCGCCGACCGCGCTGATGGCTTCAGCGGTGGCGATGAATGTATTGGCTGCGGTGATGACTTCGTCGCCCGGTCCGATCTCCAGCGCCAGCAGCGCCATCTGCAGCGCCGTGGTTCCGTTATTGACCGCGATGCAGTGGCCGGTCCCGATGTAGCGGGCAAATGCCTCTTCAAACCGCTGCACTTCCGGACCGAGAATGAATGAATTGTTGTCGAGGACGCGGTTGAAAACCTCACTGAGTTCCGCCCGCAAAGGAGCGTGCAGGGAACGCAAATCCGCAAAAGGAACTTTCATACAGCTACCGCCTTTCTCATGATTCGGGCTGGATTACCGGCGACAGTGGCGTTATCGGGGACATCGTGCGTGACCACGCTGCCCGCCCCGACAATAGCGTTCTCGCCGATCGTCACCCCGCAAAGAATGGTTGCGCTGGTCCCGATTGAGGCTCCGCGCTTTACCCGTGTCTGCACCACGGACCAGTCGGCTTCCGACTGCGGCTCGCCGTCCGCATTGGTGGCCCGGGGATATTTGTCATTGATGAAGGAGACGTTGTGACCGATAAACACATTGTCTTCAATCACGACGCCTTCACAGATAAACGTATGGCTGGATACCTTGACGTTCCTGCCGATGTGCGCGTTCTTCTGGATCTCCACGAACGTGCCGATCCGCGAGTTATCGCCCACCGAACAGCCATACAAGTTGACGAATGCGTAGTACTTCACGTTCTGCCCCAGCTTTACGTCCGGGGCAATGCGGCAAAATTCCATCTTCTGCTCCCTGATCTCAGGCTACGACGGCGGCTGCAGCCACTGTGCGCTGAACCCGCAGCCTGCCCGGCAAATCCAGGTCAATTTCACGGCCGTTCTGTTCAATGGAACGCTGCGCCGCTTCGAGCAACCGCACCACACGGTAGGCGGATGCGCCATCGGTCAGCGGGTTCCGGTCTTCGCGAATCGAATTGACGAACTCCTGCGCCATGAGCCGGAGAGCTTCTGTTGTCTCCAGGTTGGGCACCAGGATGTCGCCGTTGCGATAACCCGTGAGCATCCGCTCGCGGCGCGCCGGGTCATGGTTCTGCGTGATTCCACGGTCGTAGACTTTGACTTTCTCGCTGTTCTCCATGTCGTTGTAGACAAGCATCTTCTTGCTGCCGCCCACAATCGTGGTGCGCACCTTCACCGGCGCCAGCCAGTTCAGGTGGAAGTGGGCGATCATATTGTTGGAGAAACGCACGGTTACATAGGCGACGTTTTCATGCGGACAGTGCAGGTGCTTGACCGCGTTGGCGCTGACCGACTTTGGTTCCAGGTCGCACAGGTAATCCATGATGGAGAAATCATGCGGCCCCAGGTCCCAAAGGACGTTGGTGTCGCTCTGCACAAGACCCAGATTGATGCGGATGGAATCGAAATAAAGCAGATCGCCGATCTCTCCTGCGTTGATGAGCTGCTTCATCTTGCGTACCGCTGACGTGTACAGGAAGGTGTGGTCGACCATCAGCTTCCGGTTCACCTGGGCCGCTGTGTCCATCAGATCCAGCACAAGCGCCGCGCTGGTCGTCATCGGTTTCTCAACCAGCACATGCTTCCCGGCCAGCAACGCCTGCTGGGCGTAGTTGTAGTGCGTGGATATAGGCGTGGCAATGACAACGGCGTCAATGCCCGGATCAGAAAGAACCTGGTTAAGGTCCTGAATCAGAGAAACTGTCGGATAGCGCTTCTGAACTTTGGCGAGAGCCTTTTCTTCGAGATCGCAGACGGTAACCAGTTCAGCGCCCTCGACCTCGGCAAAGTTTCTTATAAGATTCTGGCCCCAATAACCACAACCGACGACTGCTAGTTTGACCGAAGCCATTAAATATCACCCTTCTTGAAAGATTGCGTGCCGCACTTTGGTATTTAGCAAGAATGCTTCCGAATGGCTGCCGCTGATTTATCGCGCTAACACTATGATTTGATTGGCCTATCTCAATTTGCCGTTGCGGCCATGGCGGGCCGTAGATGCGAAGCTGCAAATCGTTGCACAGTGGGGAATTTCACATGATCTTGTGCGAAGGACAGATCGCAAGAAGGGCCAAGGGGGCACTGCGCATGGGCAATTTTGCGGCTCTGGCGACGAGGCCGGCTGCCTGGCACGGTTCCAACGCAGAGCCGTGGCGGACTCGTGAATCAATTTTTCAGACTGGCAAGGCGGCGGACTCCTCCGAGCACATTTCGGACTCTTCCGCCCACATTTCCGGTCTTCAGCAGAGCCAGTTTCAGCCAGACGCCCGGCATCCATGGTGAGATTGCCAGAGCGCGGCGGTACATGGATGCGGACTCGGCGGATCTTCCGTCCCAGCAGAAGCGGTCGCCCGCGCCGCAGAAGACCCGGCGGCGAATCTCTCGTTGTTCTTCGAGTGAATCGGTAAAGCCGGCCAGGGATTCTTCAAATTCCTTAATGGAGATCTGCGACTTGCGGTCCCGAATCTCTTTCGCGGAAAGGCAGTCCGCGTATTGGCCGATGATGGTTTCCCGGCAGCGCTCCACGATGGCGCTGTCGCCGATGCGATCTCCCTCGCGGCGCATACGGGCGGGGAGCCCTATGATATCGGCAAAGATGGCGCGCATGTCTTTCTGCGCCATAATGGTGCTCATGCTGAGGTCATGGACTCTGTAATTGACCATGGCATCGGCAAAGAACGCGACGTCATAGTGCAGCGCGTAAGCGCACCACAGATACCAGTCGCCGCCGTAGGGCATGTCCTCAGGAAAGTAGCTGACCTTTTCGTAGCATTCTTTCCGCGCCATGCCGGACGCGGCCAGAATGAAGTTTCCTTTCAGCAGATCGAGCAGAAACTCGCGGCCGGGGAAGATGCCATCTTCCCGCCGATACATGGATGACCGGATTACACCGGTTTCGGTGTGATCAGACAGAGCACAGCCGGCGCAGAAGGCGTAGCCCACGTTCGCATGCTCTTCCATGACGCGGACATAGCGTTCCAGAGCGTAATCGCGGCGGAGGCAATCATCGGCGGAAATGAGCCAGATGTATTTGCCCCGGGCCATGCGGATGCCCTTGTTGTAATTCCGCAGGTGGCCGAGGTTCGGCTGATTGCGAACGTGAATCACGCGCGGATCAGCAAAGCTGCGCGCCACTTCCGGCGTGTTGTCGGGCGAGCAGTCATCCATGATCAGAATTTCAAAATCACGGTAGGTCTGGGCAAGAATGGAATTGACGCACTCCGGGAGCAGATGCGCAAGCTTGTAACAGGGCACAATGAAGGAAACCATTGGATTTGAGGTTTCTGTCATCAGCTTACCTGCTCACAACGCCTGAAGGCAGGGCGTTGTCCGCTTCCTCGCCATTTCCCATCAACAGCTCAGCCTGGGGGCCAAGGTGCACAAAGCCGTTGGATTTCCGGTCTCCGGTCAATACCAGTTGTTTGAGCCCCATGTTGCAGTAGATGAAGTACTCATCAAATTCCGAGCTGACGGAGAAGCCGAGAGGGAATACGCCGTTCTGCAGATTCAATGTGACGCGAAAGACAGCCGTGGCCGTTTCACCCTGGGATAGGGTAAGCCGCGCATCACTGAACCGGCTGGTTGCGGTATCAAACAGCGGCTGCCCGTCTCGCGTCCGAATGTACATGCAGGCATGCGCATTCGAGATGTCGGCCAGAGCTTTCATTTGCACGGTAAAGATGGCCTCATCGCCGGGATTGAATACATCACGTTCCCGACCGTTAAGGTCGGTGAGTGTGACCCTGGTGAGCTCCAAAGCGCTGCTCTTGGTGTCTTCCGCGTAAAGGGCGTAATAGTTCTTGATCGCGCTTTGCACATCGCCCTGATACACCGGAACGCCCTTATGCAGCAGCAACCCACTCTTGCACAATGTGCCGATGGCCGTCAGGTTGTGGGAGACGAAAATCAGGGTGGTACCGTTTTTGGTGAACTCGCGCATCTTGGCGAAGCACTTCTCCTGGAAGTGATAGTCGCCTACGCTGAGCACCTCATCCACAATCAGCACTTCGGGATCGACGTGTGCGGCCACGGAAAAGCCCAGACGGGCATACATTCCCGAGGAATACCGCTTGACCGGGGTATCAAGGAACTCTTCCAGTTCGGCAAAAGCCACGATCTCATCAAATTTCCGGGCGATCTCCGCGCGTTTCATGCCCAGGATGGTCCCGTTCAGGTAAATGTTCTCGCGGCCGGTCAGATCGGGATGGAACCCGGCCCCCAGCTCAATCAGCGCGCCATACCTGCCATTGACCTGCAGCGTTCCCTGGTCTGGTTTTAGAATCTCGCTGAGCAGCTTGA
>JBLMYN010000180.1:0-12636 GCA_050258305.1 Actinomycetota bacterium | reverse complement strand
GCCGCAGGTTTTCGGCTACGTGATGGAGCGGGCGCTGGAGATGGGAGCGCTGGATGTTTTCGCCACGGCGGTGCAGATGAAAAAGAACCGTCCCGGCATGCAACTGACGGTGCTTTGCCGTCCGGAAGACAGGCAGCGGCTGGCAAAATTGATCTTCGCGGAAACCACCACTCTGGGCGTACGCATGCGCCAGGAGTCGCGGGCCGTGCTGGCGCGAAGACACGTGAACATCCGCACCAAATGGGGCGAGGTGCGAATGAAGCTGGCCAACCTGAACGGCAGTATCAGCAACTATGCTCCAGAATATGAAGACTGCCGCCGCATTGCCGAAGCGCAGCAGGTCCCGCTGAAGACGGTGATGCAGGAAGCCATTAAGATTTACCTGGAAGAAGAGAAGAATGGATAAGGGCAAAAAGTTCTATATCACAACGCCCATATATTACGTGAACGCGCGCCCGCACATCGGGCACGCCTATACCACCATCGTGTGCGACGCTGTGGCGCGCCGCAAGCGCCTGCTCGGCTACGACACTTTTTTCCTGACCGGCACGGACGAGCACGGCCAGAAGATTGAACGCTCCGCCAGCGCCGCCGGCACTACGCCGCAGAAGTTTGCTGATTGCGTCGCGGCGGAGTTCCGCGCCTTGTTTGACCGGATGGGTATCTCCTACAACGACTTCATCCGCACCACGGAACCACGTCATAAGCAGGGCGCGCAGGAACTGTGGAAGCGCCTGCAGGAAAAGGGTTTCATTTACAAGGGGACCTACACCGGGCAGTACTGCGTGCACGATGAGGCGTACATAGACGGCGCCAAGCCGGGCGATCCCTGTCCGGATTGCGGGCGAATCACGGAGACGGTCAGCGAGGAGAATTATTACTTCAAGCTTTCGGCCTTTGCGGACAAGCTGCTCAAGCACTACCAGCAGAATCCTGATTTCATTCGTCCGGAAACGCGCCGCAATGAAGTGATTGCCTTTGTGAAGGGCGGCCTTCGCGATCTCTCCGTGAGCCGCAGCACCTTTAAATGGGGCATTCCCGTTCCTGGCGATCCCAAGCACGTGATGTACGTCTGGCTGGACGCGCTGAGCAATTACTGCACAGCGGCAGGTTTTGGAGCCAAGGATAAAGAGGGCCTGGAGAAGTTTGAGCGCTACTGGCCGGCCGACATACACATGATCGGGAAGGAGATCATCCGCTTTCATGCCGTGTACTGGCCCGCCTTCCTGATGGCTGCTGACCTGCCTTTGCCCAAAGCAGTGATTGCACACGGCTGGCTGCTCTTCGAAGAGAGCAAAATGTCGAAGTCGCGCGGCAACATTGTGCGCGCGGAGAGCGTGATCAACGTGATGGGAAATGACGCGCTGCGCTACTTCCTGCTGCGCGAGATTCCCTTTGGGCAGGACGGATCGTTCAGCTTCGATGCGGTAGTGCAGCGCTACAACTCCGATCTGGCCAACGACCTGGGCAATCTTTCCAGCCGCACGCTGACCATGATCAATCGCTACTTCAACGGCTCCGTGCCCTATCCCTCGCCGCTGGTGGCCAGGAAGGAGGCCGATGACGCCATCCGCGACCAGGCGCAGACCGCGATTGCCGAATTCAATCAGCTCTTTGACGAGTACCAGTTCAATCGCGCGCTGGAGTGCGCCTGGGCTTTGGTTGGCTCCGTGAACAAGTATCTGGTTGAGCAGGAGCCCTGGGTTGTCGCCGAGAGGGAAGGGGAGGAAAACAAGGCCCGGCTGGCGACGATTCTGTACACCGCGGCCGAGGCGCTGCGCGTTGTGACCGTACTGGCGTACCCCGTGCTGCCGGAATCGGCGGAAAAGATCTGGGTCCAGCTCGGCCTTGGCGACATTGCCAAATTCAAACTCTCCGATTTGAAGTGGGGGCAGCTGCCGCTCGGGGGCAAACTGGGCAAGGTGGAACCGGTGTTTCCTCGCGCCGACAAATCTACGATTGAAAGGATGCAACAGATGGAACAGGAGCGCGGACGTTCTTCCGCATCCCAGACTGATGCCACCACTCAAACTTCAAGCGCTGCTGCGCCGGCCCCCGCGGGCGAGGGCGCTCGTCCCGGTCAGCCGGCTACACAGGCCGCTCACGGTCCCACGGAAGCTGCGCCGGCCGCAAAAGCTGCTGCGGGTTCGCCGGACGGCAAGATCAGCATTGAAGATTTTCTCAAGGTCGAGATGCGCGTGGGTCAGGTGAAGAACGCCGAAAAAGTGAAAGGCGCTGACAAGCTGCTGCGTCTCGAGGTGGACATAGGGACGGAAGTCCGGCAGGTGGTCGCAGGAATAGCGCTCGCCTACGAGCCGGAAAAGCTGATCGGGCGCAAAGTGGTGATTGTAGCGAATCTTGCCCCACGCAAACTGCGCGGGCTGGAATCAAACGGCATGATCGTGGCGGCGTCCGTGGGTGATGAAGGCAAGCCGGTGCTGGCGAGCTTCCTGGAGGATGTGCCCGTTGGCGCCAAGCTCAAATAGCTGCTCAAAACTTATCGCTGATTGCGCTGATGAGACTGATTTGCTCTGGTTGTTTAAGAGGGATCTTGTGCTCACATAAATCGGTTATTTACCGTGTACATCGATTCTCACGCTCACATTGAAGGCCATAAATTCGACTCGGACCGGGTTGAGATGCTCTCTCGCGCTCGCGAAGCCGGGCTGGAACGAATTCTCGCCATCGGCAGCGGTACCGGCCCGGGAACTTACGATTGCGCGCTCAAATACGCTGAACAACACGACTGGATTTTCGCCAGCACGGGCTTGCATCCGCATGAAGCCAGTGTGGCCACGCAGGCCGATTATGATGAGATGGCGCGCCTGGCCGAGCATCCCAGGCTGATTGCCTGGGGCGAAATCGGGCTCGATTATTTCTATGACCACTCGCCGCGCGACGTGCAGAAGGAAACCTTTCGCCGACAGATGGAACTGGCCCGCGCGGCGAAACTGCCCATCATTATTCATTGCCGTCCCAGCAACAACAGTGAGAATGCCTGGGACGACTGTTTAGGCCTGCTTCGGCAGTATTGGGCGCCGTCGGGGTTGCCTGGAATTCTGCACTGCTTTACCGGTGAGTGGAAGCACGCGCAGGCCGCGCTCGACATCGGCTTCTACATTTCCTTTGCCGGAAACGTCAGTTTTCCCAAAGCGGAAAACATCCGCGCAGCAGCAAAACAGGTTCCGCTGGATCGCATGTTGATTGAAACCGATTCTCCGTATCTTGCCCCGGCGCCGCATCGCGGCAAGCGTAATGAACCTGCGTTCGTGGTGAATACTGCGGGCGCGATTGCTCAGCTACGGGGAGCCACACAGGAGGAGATCGGAAAGCGGACCGCGGAAAATTTCTATCGTTTATTTCCGCAGACTGTTTCCTGAATCCGTCACCCGCATTTTGCGGATGACGGATTGAGAATGTTGAACATCCGGCGTTCCTGCCCGCCTTGAAATTGCGATAGTACCTGCCAGTTCGCCCGCGGTTTCACAGCGACGGCGAACCCGTTGATCCCCTAGCTCCGCCATTCAGGGCTGCGCGGGTCCAGGCATAGGTACGCGCTTAATTCCCTTCAGTTCCGCCGCGGTCTGCTCAATGTTATGCGATGCGAAGGCGTTGAAGAATCCCCAGGTACCATATTTCTCTTTCAATTGTGGAAGAACCTCATTCACCACCGCCTGGCCTCGATTGCCCTCGCGCTCTGATTTGGAGACTGCCGTGCGAAGGAAAAGCAGGTAATCGCGGAAGTCGTGTACGTCCTGCGGTGTGGCGATGCCGCCATGTCCGGAGACAAATGTTGCCGTGGAATGCTGCAGAAGGAGTGTATTGAGTGACTTCAGCCATGCAAGCGTGTTGGCATCGATCAGGTTGGGCAGATGCTTCTGCCAGACCAGATCGCCGCCGAAGATGACATTCGCGTCCGGCACAATGACCACGGAATCACCGCCCGTGTGGCCGAGCATGTAGCGCACCTGTACCTCGCGCTTGCCCAGGAAAACATCCACAGCTTCCTCGTAGCCCAGATCCGGCGGCACCAGTGCCTCCACTCGCGCCTTGTCCTCGGGCTTGGGAGCAGGGCCAAAGAATTTCATGTTGTCACTGTGCAACCACGTGCGCACATTGCGCTGTGCCAGAATGAGTGCGCCCTCATTCGCAAACACCGCATTGCCGCCGGTATGATCGAGATGGTAGTGGGTGTTGACCACGAAACGTATCGGAAGGTTCGTCACTTTGCGGATTTCAGCCAGCAGCTCCTTTGCCGGCCCCACGTCCTCAAACGTGTCCACCACAAGCACGCCGTTGCTGCCGACGATAAACCCGGCATTGCTGCCGGCCTTGCTGCCATCCGGGCTTACCGCGGCGTAGACTCCCTCGCCCAGTTTTTTGACGGTGAAATCCGGATTTGCGGCAGCCATGGACAGCGTTGACAGAAAGATCAGGAGATAAAAAATTGCAGAGATTTGTATTTTCATGGGCGGCTAGATGTTAACACGAGGCGGAGCAATCAGGTCCGGTTCGAATCGCGGAAATCGCATTAACGCGCTATGGCCCGGTCGATGCTGGAAATGGCGAGTTTTCCGGAATCGATGCTGCCTTTTCAACAGCACGTGTTCTCCTTCATGCCCCTGTGCCGTTTCAGGGTCGACCAATGGCGATCACCTGCCTGTTGCCGCGGGTCTGAAATTGCAGTTTGTTTTCTTCCCGGCACTATTGATATCTTTGTAATCACGCGATGTTCTGAATCTCCCAGGCACGCTCATACAAAGCGGACCTTCTGTGGCAGTCTCACAAACAGGGATTCGATCAAAAATCCGTTCAGAGCCGAATCGCGTACTTCTAAGGAACCGAAGCAATGCGCGTGTCAGGCACGCAAGCGTCCAACCGAAAAGATGAAGCGGCCCTGATCGCGCGGCTCCGCGCCGGTGACGAGAATGCCATGGCCGACGTCTACGACCGGTATTCGGGAATTGTGTATGCGGTGGCCTTGCGGGTCCTGGGCAACACAAGCTCGGCCGAAGACGTGGTGCAGGAGGTCTTTCTGCAACTCTGGCGCAATCCCCAGGCCTTTGATGCGGATCGTGGAAAGCTTGCGCCATGGCTGGCCGTGATCGCCCGGAATCGCTCGATCGATGTTCTGCGCAAGCGCCCCATGGAAGATGATATCGATGAGGTGCCGGTCTCAACCGGCGTCAACCTGGAAGACGAGTTTGCCGAACACCAGGCCATCAACAAGGTTCGTGGAGTGCTGGCGCAGCTTCCGCAGGACCAGCGCCGGCTGCTGGAGATGGCATTTTTTGAAGGCATGACGCACTCGGAGATCGCGGCCAGGAGCGGGGAGCCCCTGGGGACGGTGAAGACGCGCATACGCTCCGGCCTGCAGGCACTGAGAAAAGCATTCGTATGAAGGACCACGCACAATACGCTGATTCGCTGGCTTTGTATGCCATGAACGCGCTGGACGACGATCAGGAAGTGGCCGAACTGCGGCAGCATCTGGCTTCCTGCGCGGAGTGCCGCAGCGAACTGGAGGCTCTGCGCGGTGATATGGCGCTGCTGGCTCTGTCCACTGCCGGCCCCAAGCCCCCGCAGCGCTCGCGGGAGCGGCTGATGCGGGCCATCGCCGCGGAGCCACGGCACACGCAAAAAACCCGGACGCGCTTTATTCTGGGACGTCTGCAGCCGCGCTGGTTGACCCTGGCGCCCGTGGTGGTGGCCGTTCTGGTGCTGATCGCCAGCGTGGCCCTGGTACGGGAAAATCTGCGCTTACGCACGACGCGCGCGATGCTGGCGCGGGAGCTGCTAATCGAAAGACAGAGAGCAGCTCTGGCTGAAGAGGTCATGCAGATGATGCATGATCCGAACCTGCCCCGGATGACGCTGATTTCAGCCAAAACGTCGCCCCAGCCGCAGGTCAAAACCATCTACCAGCCACAAAAAGGCCACATTCTGCTGATGGCCAATAATCTTCCCCAATTGCCGGATGACAAGGTTTATGAGCTGTGGCTCATGCCGTCGAGCGGAGGCGCTCCTATGCCCGCCGGTACGTTCTCACCGGATCAGAAGGGCGGAGCCATGATGCTGCACGCCATGGAAGATGGCGGCATTGAAGCCAGGGAGTTTGCGGTGACCATTGAACCGCGCGGCGGAAGCCCGACACCCACCATGCCTATCCAATTCGCTCCGGCAGGATAGAACAACCACAAAGGACACGAAGGCTAACCAGGGATCGCGGGCGAAGTGACCGTGGTCTGATCGTCCATTCGACTTATCTCTAAGCGCAACGGCAGGGCAATTTTTATGTTGACATCAGTGTCTTCACATTGCATATTTATACATTGGAATGAATAATTATTCGTCATGGCCAAATTAGCGCGACAGCAAGTGATCCTCGAACTCGCCCACGAGGGGCCCCTGCCCAACCAGCAGGAGCTGTGCAAGGTCCTTGCCCGGCGCGGGGTCCAGGTAACGCAGGCCACGCTGTCACGCGACATCAATGAATTGAGGCTGGTCAAGACTCCTGAAGGCTACATTCTGCCGAACGGCGACATGGCAGCAGAGCCCATGCCGGCAGCCTCCCGGGTGGTGAGGGAATTTGTACGCGAAATCCGGAGAGCGCAGAACCTGCTGGTGATCAAGACCATCCCCGGCAGTGCCCAGCCGGTGGCGGTGGCCATCGATGGCGAAGGCTGGGACGAGGTGGTGGGGACCGTGGCGGGTGACGACACCATTCTGATTATTTCCGGAAACAACAGGAAAGCCCAGCAACTGCAGACGCGATTGGAAGGAATGCGAGCCTGATGCCCGCGAACGTCCAACCCGCTGTAGTCGGGGCTACCGGCTACGCCGGCTTCGAGCTGGCTCGCCTGCTTTACCGCCATCCGCGCGTGAAGAAGCCCGTGCTGTTTACGCGTGACGGCGAATCCGCCGGCCCGGCGCATCTCGATGATCTTTACCCGCACATCAGCGGCAATGGCGGTTTTCCGCTGCAGAAGTTCTCCTGGGAAAATCTGCGCAGCAAGGGCGTGAATGTACTCTTTCTGGCGACACCGCATGAGGTTTCCCGCGAGTGGGTTCCGGAAGCCATGCGGCAGGGCGTGCACGTAATCGACTTGAGCGGCGCCTGGCGGCTCGCGAATGCCAGCTGGCGTGCGGCCTACCAGTTTCATGACCGGGACCCGCTAGTGGCGGAGAAGCTTACCGCTGAGGCGGTCTACGGCATCCCTGAATTGCACCGCGGGCGGCTGAAAGAAGCCACGCTGGTGGCGAACGCCGGCTGCTACGCCACTTCGATCATCCTTGCCCTGGCTCCGCTGGTTCACGCCGGGCTTCTCGATCTGGAACATGGAATTATCTGCGACTCCAAGTCGGGCGCATCCGGCGCGGGCAAACAGCCGACGCAGAAGACCCACTTTGTTGAAGTGGCGGAGAACCTGTCTGCGTACTCCGTTTTCACTCATCGCCACACGGGCGAAATTCTTGAGCAGCTCGGCCTGACGGAGGAGCAGTTGGTCTTCACTCCGCACCTGCTGCCCATTCCGCGCGGCATCCTTTCCACCATTTACATCCGGCTGAAAAGCCCAACGGAGCCGGGCGACATTGAAACGTGCATGCGGAATTTTTATGCAGGCTCGCCCTGGGTACGGATTTTCAGCCATGGCAAGCTGCCGCAGATCCAGTACTCGCTGCATACCAACTATTGCGATATCGGCTTCACGCTGGCGGCGGATCGACGCCGCATGGTCATCGTTTCTTGTCTCGACAACCTGCTGAAAGGCGCCGCAGGCCAGGCAGTACAGAATATGAATCTGATGTTCGGATGGAATGAGGAGGAGGGCCTGAAATGAGGATCGTGGTCAAACTCGGTGGCGCAACCCTGGAAGATTCGGCTCTTCTCCAGCGCGCCGCGATGGCGGTGAAGCGACTCGCCGCTGAGCATCAGGTTGCCGTCGTCCACGGCGGCGGAGCGGCGCTTACGCGGGTGCTGAATCAGATGGGCAAGACCAGTGAATTCATTAACGGTCTGCGCGTGACGGACGCGGAAACCCGCGACTTCGCCGTCATGGTCCTGGCCGGTCATATGAACAAGAAGCTTGTTGCCGCCCTCTCCGCAGTCGGGCAGCCCGCAGTGGGTATGTGCGGCGGTGATGGCATGGCCTTCCGCGCGCGCAAAAAAGCGCCCAACGGGCATGATCTTGGCTACGTCGGTGAAATCTCCGCCGCTGATCCACGCTGGATTGAAACCATCTGGCAGCAGGGCTGCTTGCCGGTGATCTCCAGTGTGGCCCTGGGTTGCGATGGCCAGTATTACAACGTGAACGCCGACCAGATGGCTTCGGCATGTGCCGTTGCGTGCCACGCGAATGCGTTGATCTTCCTGACCGACGTCGCCGGAGTGAAAGATGCTGACGGGCTGGTGATTCGCTGGCTTGATCTCGTGACCGCGGCCGCGTTGACACAGAAATCCGTGATTCAGGGCGGAATGCTGCCCAAGCTCGATGCCTGCAAAAACGCACTGATGCACGGCGTGAACCGCGTGCGTATTCTTCCCGCGGCCCAGGTCGAGGCGCTGCCGGAGTTTTACTTTTCCAAAATCGAATCCGGAACGGAGGTGCTGGTCGCGTGAACCTTGAGCAGGCAAAGAAGCTCGAATCGAAGCTGCTGCTGGCGACCTATGATCGCTATCCTGTGCTCCTGAAAAAAGGGCGCGGCGTGCACCTGTATGACGATAAGGGCAGGAAGTATCTTGACTTCCTCAGCGGCATCGGCGTGAATGCGCTCGGATATGCGCATCCGGCCATTACGAAGACGATTACGCGCCAGGCGAAGCTTCTGATTCACGTCAGCAATCTCTTCTATCACGAGTACCAGGGCAAGCTCGCCGCCGCGTTGACGAAGATCTCCGGGATGGACCGGGCATTTTTCACCAATAGCGGCACGGAAGCCTGGGAAGCCGCGCTGAAGGTTGCACGCGCGTATGCCAAGGCAAACGCTCAGGCAGGTGATGAGCCAAAGTGGCGCATCCTCGCATTGGAACATGCATTCCATGGCCGGACGTTTGGCGCCCTGGCAACCACTCACAAGGAAAAATACCGTGCTCCGTTTGCCCCGGTCGTCCCCGGTGTGGAGTTTGT
Organism: Actinomycetota bacterium; assembly: GCA_050258305.1. Taxonomy (GTDB): domain Bacteria; phylum Acidobacteriota; class Terriglobia; order Terriglobales; family Acidobacteriaceae; genus Angelobacter. The sequence goes on along the minus strand of JBLMYN010000180.1, from coordinate 3,508 downwards.
CAAATTCGATGATATCCGCGATCTGGAGCAGAAATTCGACTCCACGGTGTGCGCCATCGGGTTTGAATTTGTTCAGGGAGAAGGCGGGATCCGGCCGGTCAGCAAGGCTTTTGCCGAGAAGGCGCAGGAGTTGGCGCGCAAACACAACGCACTGCTGATCGCGGACGAAATTCAGAGCGGCCTCGGCCGTACGGGAAAATGGTTTGCCTACCAGCATTACGGCATCCAGCCCGACCTTGTCACCGTGGCCAAGCCGCTTGCCGGAGGCTTGCCGCTGGGAGCGCTGCTTGCCAGTGAGAAGGCCTGCGGATGTATTCATCCGGGCATGCACGGCACAACGTTCGGAGGCGGGCCGCTGGCCTGCAGCGTTGCCCTGCAACTGATTCAGACAATGGAGCGCCAGAAAATGCTCAAGCATGTTCGCAAGATGGGCGACTACATGGTTTCCGGTCTTGAGAAGCTGCAGAAGAAGCATGAGGCCATCAGGGAAATCCGCGCCCTGGGCTTGATGATTGGAGTGGAGCTGGAGGCCGCGGATCTGGCCAGGTCGGTTTTTCAGCAGATGCTGGAACAGCGCGTGATTCTCAACCGCACCGACGAAACCGTGCTGCGTTTCCTGCCGCCCTTCATCGTCAAGAAGCAACATGTGGACGAGGTCCTGAAAGCGCTTGATCGGGCCCTGAGCAAAAATGCCGTGCAACTCGCCGGCATGGCGCAACGGAGGAGTAAATAAAATGATGCCAGCCAGACTCTATGATTTGAGCGCGATGACCGCGCCCCTGCAGCAGCCAGTCGCCTGCCGCGACCTGGTTTCCTGCGAGGATTTTTCGCCGGAAGAGACTCGGGCGCTGTTTGAGCTGACGAATATCATCAAACACCGTCCTGCCGACTTTCGCGGCGCTCTGGCAGGGAAACAGCTTGTGTTGTTTTTTGAAAAGGCATCGCTCCGCACGCGCCTCACGTTTGAAGCCGGCATGGCCAGCCTCGGAGGCACCTCGCTTTTCATGGACCAGACGCGTTCACGCCTGGGCGAACGAGAGCCCGTGTGCGATATTGCCCGCAACGTGGAGCGCTGGGTGGATGCCGTGGTGCTCCGCACCTATGAGCATACGACCATCACTGAGATGGCGCAGAACACGCGTATTCCCGTGATCAATGCGCTCAGTGACGTGGAACATCCCTGTCAGGCCTATGCGGATTTCTTTACATTGCAGGAAAAGTTTGGTGACCTCCGCCCCGTACACCTGGCCTATGTCGGCGATGGCAATAACGTGGCGCACTCGCTCATGCTGGCTGCTGCCAGCCTGGGAACGAGCATCTCCGTTGCCACGCCCAAAGGCTACGAACCGGATTCCCGGGTTACCGCTGCCGCAAAGACCATTGGCCGTACAACGGGAGCCATCATCGACATAACCAATGATCCGGCACGAGCCGTTACCGGCGCGAATGCCATCTACACGGACGTCTGGGCGAGCATGGGGCAGGAAGATGAGGCCGCCGAGCGCAAAGAGATATTTGCGCCGTATCAGGTGAACCAGGAGCTGTTTGCCCTGGCTGCGCCTGATGCTTTTTTCATGCACTGTCTGCCGGCGCATCGCGGAGAGGAAGTGACGGCGGATGTGATCGATTCGCCGCGGTCGATCGTATTCGACCAGGCGGAGAACCGGATGCACGTCCAAAAAGCAATTCTGTTAATGCTGCTGGGCAGCGGCATGGGCCGGGTTTCGGCGAGGAGCAATCATGCGTGAAAAAGTGGTTCTTGCATACTCCGGAGGGCTCGATACTTCCATCATCATTCCCTGGCTGAAGGAAAACTACAACTGTGACGTGATTGCCATGATTGCCGATGTGGGCCAGGGCGACGACATTGATGCCGTGGTCGAGAAGGCGCACAAGACCGGAGCGGCCAAGGTGGTGGTGGAGGATCTGCGTGATGAGTTCCTCACGGATTACGTGTTTCCGGCTCTGCGCGCGGGCGCCGTCTATGAAGACAAGTATCTGCTGGGAACGTCGCTGGCGCGTCCCGTGATTGCAAAACACCAGGTGGAAGTGGCCCTGCGCGAAAATGCCACCGCTCTGGCCCACGGCTGCACGGGCAAGGGCAACGACCAGGTCCGTTTCGAGCACGCATTCCAGGCGCTTGCTCCGGAATTAAAAGTAATAGCCCCGTGGCGTGAGTGGAACCTGAAATCGCGCGAAGATTGCCTTGATTACGCGGAAAAGCGCGGCATCTCCGTTACCGCGAGTCGCCAGAAAATCCACAGCCGTGATCGCAATATCTGGCACCTCAGTCATGAAGGCGGAGAGCTGGAAGATCCTGCCAACGCTCCTTTCGAAAGCACCTGGCAACTGACCAAATCGCCTCAGGAGGCGCCTGATCGCGAAGAGACCGTCACCATCGGATTTGCGGCCGGGACACCCGTTTCCGTAAACGGGCAGAAGCTGGATTCGGTATCTCTGGTCGAATTGCTGAATGAGATTGGCGGGCGCAACGCCATTGGCCGTGTGGATCTGGTGGAAAATCGCTTTGTCGGAATCAAATCGCGCGGATGCTATGAGACGCCGGGCGGCACACTGCTGCTCACCGCTCACCGTGAACTGGAAGCCCTGTGCCTGGAACGTGACTTGATGCACTTTAAGCAGCACGTTGCTCTCAAGTACGCCGAAATCGTTTACTACGGCCTGTGGTTCACGCCTTTGCGCGAGGCGCTGGATGCGTTCGTCAGCGAAACGCAGAAGGATGTGACCGGCACGGTTACGCTGAAGCTGTACAAAGGCAATATCGCGCTGGTCGGACGCGAATCAGAATTTTCGTTGTACCGCACGGACCTGTCATCGTTCACCATGAGCGAAGCTTACAACCAGAAAGATGCAGAAGGATTCATTCGCATCCTCGGACTGCCTGCGCGCTCGCGGGCCCGGCTGAAGCAGCACCATGAGGTTACCAAGTGAAGATGTGGTCGGGCAGGTTCCGGCAGCCCCTCGATCCCGAGTTCGAGCAGTGGCAGAGGTCGTTTCCATTCGACCGGAAGCTGCTGGTTTACGAGCTCGCGGCGGGCCGCGCCCACGCGAATACCTTGCGCGCTGCCGCTGTTATTTCAGCGGATGAATTGAAGCAGATCATCTTCGGCCTGCAGGAGATCGCAAACCGGGCCGTCCAGGAGCCGGATTTCCTCAGCGATCCTGAGGCGGAAGACGTCCATCACTTCGTTGAGAAAAGCCTGGTTGCGCTCATCGGCGAGACCGGCAAGAAACTGCACAGCGGCCGCAGCCGCAATGAGCAGATTGCCACCGATCTCCGGCTGTTCGTGCGCGAGGTCATCAACCAGCTCTTGAGTTCCGTCGATGAATTCCTGCGCGCGCTGATGAAGCGTGCGGAAGAAAACACGACCGCAGTGATGCCGGCGTACACGCACCTGCAACGCGCCGAACCCGTGCTCTTGCCGCATTGGCTCCTTGCTTATTTTGAGATGTTCCGGCGCGATGCCGCGCGTTTGCGCGACTGCCG
>JBLMYN010000179.1:0-9658 GCA_050258305.1 Actinomycetota bacterium | reverse complement strand
ACCAGAAAAATAAGCATGCGTCGAGATCCCACGTTCCAATTCGGATTGCCGCGTTTTGATGGCGCGCTCAGGTCCATTATCCTCCTGACCCTGGGCATCTGGGTCGTGATCATCCTGCTGTTTGCGGCGGACAGGCCGCTCGCGCAGGCCATTGTCGCTATTGGAGAGCTGGCCCCGCGGGCGTTCCTGCACGGTTGGATATGGCAGTTGCTGACATATCCATTTATCCACGTGGATCCCGTACATGTGTTGTTCGCAATGGTGGGCGTTTATTTCATCGGAGGCCCCGTCCAGGAGCGGGTTGGATCGCGGGCCTTCGTTGAGCTTTATCTCATCTCCTCGGTTTTGGCCGGTGGCGTGGGCGTGCTGCTCTCCATGAGTGGCCGCATCGGCGGAGGAACTGCATTCGGCGCCGGGTGTGCGGCCAACGCCATCCTCATGGTGTTTTATCTGATGAATCGCGGCACCTCCATCATGCTGTTTCCGCTGCCCTTCCAGATACCCGTGCTCTGGGTGGTTGTGGCGGTGGGCGGAATTGAAGCTGCTTACTTCATCCTTACCGGTTTTACACTGTTCTACCTTGTGCAATTGCTGGGCCTCGGCTCCGGATATGTCTGGTACGCGTACATGTGGCGCCGCAGCATTGCCGGCAGCTTCAGTGATCAGATTGCGGCCATGCGCAACGGCTACTATCGCTGGAAGCGCCGCCGCGCCGCAAGAAAATTCCAGGTTTACATGCGCAAGCATGAGCACGATCCCAAACAGTACTTTGACGAATATGGCAACTTCAAACCCCCCGAGGAGAAAGACAAAAAGAATGGCGGCCCGGGCGGGTGGGTGAATTAGAGCATTCAGCACTCAGCATTCAGCCGTTCAGATTCGCTCCGAATCCACTTTGCGGATTAGGGAAGCGAGCATCCGCTTCACTTCCTGGACCTGCGGCTCCATGTGTTCGTGAGTCTCGGACTTGATGTATCCCAGGTCTCTTGATAACAAGAAATGGTACTCAAGTTCATTGGCTGATCCCATAGCCATCTGCAGAAATCTGTGTAGTTCGGCATTGCCTCTCCGCCCGCAACCCTCAGCAATGTTGGCAGGTATGGAAGAGCTTGCCCTGCGAATTTGTGAGACGAGGCCAAAAATTTCGTCTCTTGGAAATGACTTAGTGGCCTCATACGATGCAAGCGTCAATGCATGGGCCTTTTCCCACACCTTCAAGTCTCGAAAATCTTTCATCTCGATCTTCCTGTTTCGGGGCTGAATGCTAGCTGCTGAATGCTGACTGCTGAGTGCTATCTGCTTCTTTTTCCCGGCCTCGGTCCCGGCATGCTGCGCCGCTCGGGAGGGCCGAGATCATGCCCTTCACCCGCGCCCACAACATGCAGGCGCATGAAATTCGTGGAACCGCTGGCTGTGCGCGTTCCGGCCACAATCGCAATCACGTCACCCGGCTGCACGGCGTGGTGTTTCAGCATCAGGCGTTCGGCATTGCTGACCATCTCCTCGGTATTAATTCCAATATCACAGCAGACGGGGTGCACTCCCCACATCAGGTTGAGGCGCGCACAGACGGAAGGATTCGCGGCAAAAGCATAAATCGCGGCCTTGGGGCGGTACTTGGAGATAAGCCGCGCCGTGGTTCCTGATTCCGTGTACACGGCAATGGCTTTCATGTCCAGGTCCTGAGCCGCGTGGGCGACAGATTCGCAAATGGTCTCAGAAATCGAGAGGTGACGGGTGGAACGTCGCCGCGGAAATATCTCCATGCTTGACTCCGCTTCCATGGCGATTTTCGCCATCATGGCGACAGCTTCCCGCGGATACTTTCCGCTCGCGCTTTCAGCCGAGAGCATGATCGCATCCGTGCCGTCCAGAATGGCGTTGGCCACGTCACTGGTTTCCGCGCGCGTGGGCCGCGGGTTTTCCACCATGGATTCCAGCATCTGCGTTGCGGTAATTACCGGCTTGCGCCAGTCTGCCGCCCGGCGGATGATGTGCTTTTGAACCACAGGCACCTTCTCCGCCGGCATCTCCACGCCCAGGTCCCCGCGGGCCACCATCACGGCATCGGCCACATCCAGGATCTCGTCCAGGTTGCCTTCTTCCACGGCCTGCGGTTTCTCCAGCTTGGCGCAAACCCATGCGTCACACTGCCGTGAGTGCAGCAGCCGTTTCACAACGCGCACATCATCCGCCGTTCGGACGAATGAAACCGCAATCATGTCCACGGCGTGCCTGATGCCAAACTCCAGGTCCTTTTCATCTTTTTCGGTCAGCGAAGGCACGCTCACCACGGTCCCGGGAAGATTAATACCCTTGTGCTCGCCCAGCATGCCGCCGTTGATTACTTCACACTGAACGTCATCCCCCTGGACGCCGAGGACCAGCAATTCGATCAGCCCATCGGAGAGCAGAATGCGTGAGCCGGGCTGCACCTCTCTGGCGAGGGTCTTGAATGTAGTGGGTATAACCTGCGCCGTGCCGGCAATGTCGCGGGGCGTAATCGTCAGGTGCGAACCGCTTTTCAGGGCCACGGGCGTCCGGTACTTCAGTCTTCCTGTGCGGATTTTGGGCCCCTGCAGGTCCTGCAGAATACAGATGGTGCGCCCTTCTTTTTCTGCCATCTTGCGCACTCGTTCAATCGTCCGGGCATGCTCGTCATGGGTGCCGTGAGAAAAGTTGAGCCGGGCCACGTCCATGCCCAGGCGCATCAGATCGCGCAGCACGGTTTCAGAATTGCTGGCCGGCCCGAGCGTGCAAACAATCTTTGTCTTGCGGTGTGCATCCGCGAATGTAAGTTCCTGCCCCCTGGGTCCGCTCATTCCTTCTTTATACCTTCGTTTCCTTCCGTAGCTTTTCGTCTTTACCCAGCGGGCCATGGGCCACAATCTTGGGATAGATCTGCGCGTTCAATTCCGCGCCCAGCAGCACAATGACTGAGACGATATACAACCATACCAGCAGAGCGATGGCGGCGCTGAGCGAGCCATAAACCACCGTGTACGTGGCGTAGTGAGTCACGTACCAGCCAAAGATCATAGTGGCTGGAAACCATAGCAGAGTTGCCATCACCGCTCCCGGCAGCACTCTTCGCCAGGACTGCGTTTTGGGCAACCCATGGTGATACACCAGGCTGATGACCGCAATGCTGGTTCCCATGGCGATGGCCCAGCGAACACCGTCCCAGAGCAGGATCACCAGAGGCTTAAAGAGATGCATGGTGCCGGCCTGGATCCAGTCCTCAATCTGGTTCCCGAATACCACCAGAATCGTTGCAAACCACAGGGGAATCAATGCCAGGCATACCAGGTAAAAGGACACCAGCCGTTCTTTCCAGAATCCTGTCGTATCGGGCAGGTTGTAAGCCTTGCGGAAGCCCTCCATCCAGGAAATCATCACGCCGGAAGCCGCCAGCAATGTCACCGTAGAGGCAGAAAAGAGAATCCGGGTCGCGTGGTGCTGCTTGGTCAGGAAATAGGCCAGCGCTGCCGCCCTGGGCCCCGGCGGCAGGACCCAGTGGACCGTCGACGATATCTGGTTCAGAAACGCTGATGTGCTGTTGGAAGCCTCAAGAATGGACGCTACCACCAGAAACGCCGGGAACAGGGTGAGAATGGAAGAATACGCCGCACCCTTGGCGATGGAGAACTGGCCGTGCACAAAGGCCTGCCAGAACGCTCTGCGTATGCGGGTAAAGTGCATGAACGGATTAGGTTATCGCCAGAGTGTTGCCATCGCAACTGCCAGTATCATTTCCCGCACCATGCTCGCCATAGCCAGGGTCGGCTTACAGGGACTCGAGGCTGAGAGGTGCATCGAAGTCCTCGGCGATCCAGATCTCTCCTTTGAAAAGGCCTAAGGGTCGCTTGCCCTGGGCTGCAGCTGCAGGAACCATCCGGGCGACAGGCACCCCGGCTTTGGAGATAGTGATTTCCTCTCCCATCGCGACGCGCTGGAGAAGCCGGGAAAGGTGCGTCTTCGCCTGATGAATGTTCACTTCCATCACGGCGAGTATGCACTAAGTCAAGAGACTAAGTCCAATGGGAACCCGGTTCGGTGTCCGCTGTTTTGGCGAAAGTCCTCGCAAAGCAAGAAGATCAGGCCACCTGTTGTGGCAAGCGAATCATGATGTGAGGGAATGCACAAGAATGAAGTAATTTGTGGCACAGCCGCCCTCGGCTGTGCAAGAATCAGGCCGTGAAAGCATCGAGTAAGCCCCAACTTGGAACGGTCCGACTGCAAAAATTTTCTTACCGTTTTGCGGAGCAAGTGTTAAACAGCAAATTGTCCCTAAAGGAGGAAATCGAAGGAATCCTGTTATCTTCCGGTCCGCTTACCGAGCTGTCGCGACCAGCTTTTAACAGCCTGCTGGAAAAGCGTTTTTCAAACTCGGGATGGCAATCGCAGCCAGCCGTATTTGACGATCCGTCTGATCCGGGAGCCAAAATGGACTTCCTTAAAGAACGGATTGGAATCGAGGTTGGGTTTGGACACGCCTCATTCATAGGCATCGATTTATTGAAATTCCAAGTCTCTTCCTATTCAGCGTTGGACAAGATGTCGTGACAACAGCGCGATTCCAAAAGCTCCTTAAGACTGCATATGACCTTAATTGAGAGGCTCTCTGTCGTTCGAGAAAGTTTGCCGATATTTGCCTCATTTCAAGAGCGCGATCCAGGTTCCAATCTACGTGCTGGGAATCGACCTCTAAAGTTGCTCGCACAGCCGGGGGCGGCTGTGCCACACGGGAATGCCTTCTCCTATTAGCCGCTATGAATACGCCTCTTCCAATAACTCCATCACGTGCTTTACCAGCTGCTTCAGCCCGCGCTGCTCCATGCCCGCTCGCAACTGGATCATGCAGCCCACGTTGGCCGTGGCAATGATCTCTGATTGCACCGACTGTATGTCGTCCATTTTGGCGGCCAGAATCTTCATGGAGAGCTCCGTCTCCAGCACGTTGTACACGCCGGCGCTGCCGCAGCACTGGTCCTGATGCGGCAGCTCAACCAGTTCGCAGCCAATGGCCTTCAGCAGACCGCGCGGCTGATCTTTAATGCGCTGGGCGTTGGCAAGATGGCAGGGGTCCTGATAAGCGACCTTGCGGCCGATCTTCCTTTTCGGCTCGCGCGGTCCAATGCCGGCAAGATATTCGGTTACGTCCCTTACCTTGTCCTGAAATTGCCGTGCCCGGGCGGCGAATTCAGGATCATGCTCCAGCAGGTCGTCATACTCCTTCATGTGCGAACCGCATCCGGCCGCATTCGTGACAATAGCGTCGTACTCTCCGCTGAGAAACACCCGGATATTGTTCCGCGACAGTTCCCGGGATTCATCCCTGTATCCGGCATGCGCGTGGAGCGCTCCACAGCAGCCCTGTCCGGCGGGAATATGAACTTCAATTCCGTTTTGCGTCAGAACTTTTACCGTCGCGTGGTTCAGGTGAGAGAAGGCGACATTGTTGATGCAGCCGGCCAGAAACGCAACTCTTCCCCGCCGCTCGCCGATCGCGGGATACGTCTTGCCGATTTCGCTGAAGAAAAACTCCGAATCAATCTGGGGAGAGAGCTTTTCCACCTCGGCGACGCCCATGAGTTTTGTGATGCCCACGGCCCGCGCCAGTGACTGCAGTCCGGAGCGCTGGTAGAAACGCATCAGGCCGGCCACGGCTTTCAATCTTCCATAGTTGGGAATGATGCTGCGGTAAAAAATATCGCGAATTTTTTTCTGGAAGAATGGCCGGTGGTATTTCTGCTCGATCTGCGCCCGCGCCCGCTCCACGATGCGGCCGTATTTTACGCCTGAAGGGCAGGCAATCTCGCACGCCAGGCAGCCCAGGCAGCGGTCAATGTGCGTGGCGAAAGACTCGCCCATGGCAAGCTGTCCTTCATTGACCTGCAGTACCTGGTAAATGCGCCCGCGCGGAGAATCCATTTCCATGCCCAGCGTTTTGTACGTTGGGCAGTGGTTCAGGCATAGCCCGCAGTGGACGCACGTGCGCAGCAGTTCCCAGGTAGGCTGGTCCGGTCCGCTGGCCGGTGCGACCTTCGGAGTATGCCCGTGAGATGAGGGTGCGCTTGCCGTGCTTTGCTCAGACAATGAATCGCCCCCTGTTCAGAATGTTCTTTGGGTCAATGACTTTCTTGAGCGCGCGCATCATGGTGATGTCGTGCGGCGTGCTGCCCCACACATCGAAGTGCAGCTTAGCTTCCCTGGGACAATGCGCAACCTCCGCTGACGAACCGGCGGGCAACATGCCCCGAAACGCGGATGCGCAGTTGGCATACTGCATCGCCGAGGGCGGATCCACCGATAATGGAATGAACGCTGCCACCATGTTCCCGGTCGCCGCGCGGCCCAGCACGGCCGGGATAAAGTTGTAGTCGGAGGCGGCCTTCTCCATGGCCTTCAGCGCCGGGCCCACGTCCTGGATGGTCAGGTGCGTGTACATCACCATGGCATTGCGATGGCGCCGCAGCACGCTGTATTCAAAATCGGAGACCCACGCCCAGAACTGCGCTTCCGCCGCCGCTTCCAGCGTGCGGGTGACTGCGGAAGCGAGTTCTTTACCATAGCGGGCCAGCACGTTATCACTGCCTGCGGCGCGCAGCACAATCTGCCAGGCCCCGGCGCTCTTCTTTACCGGTTGCGAAGGCGCATAGTGGTCCGGGTCTTTCGGCGGCGCTGCGTCGCTCAGATACTCCGGCGCCACCGGGGAGATGATCTCCAGGCAAGTCGGCGTGAGCGGCGATTGCAGAACTTTTGTCCGGAATGCCAGCGTTTCATCCAGCGATGCGAAGCTGCAGGCGAATGTGCGCGTCTGACGCGGACGCGGAAACACCTTGAAATTGGCCCGCGTAATCACGCCAATCGTGCCATAGCTGCCGGCCAGCAATTTCATCAGGTCGTAGCCGGCAACATTCTTCACCACCATGCCGCCGCCTTTGGCGACTCTGCCTTCGGCAGTCACAAAATGAACACCAATGCAGAAGTCGCGCAGGCCGCCGGCCGTATGCTTCAGGGGGCCCGCTGACCCCGTCGCCAGACAACCACCGACCGTCGCAGCATGGAGATTGGGCGCATCGAACGGGAGCCATTGTTGATGTTCCGCCATCTCCGCCAGGGCTTCGGCGAATGGCGTGCCCGCATGAATGCTGATGGTCAGGTCGCCGGGATCATAGTGCTGGATTCCGCGTACCCGGGAAGTGCGCATCAGAATATCGATACGCTCGGGGACACCGCCTATATCCTGCTTGGTGAATCCACCCGCAGGCGCCACCACAAGTTCTTTGCTGCTCGCCATCGCCAGCACCGCCGCAATCTCTTCCGGCGAAGCGGGAGTCACTACCGAACCCGGTATAACCCCGTTGATTGCCACCTGCTCATCGCCTTGCTGAACGTTCTCCTCGCCCACAATGGCCGCGAGTTCGCGCTGAACGGATTCTGCTGCCGCCACTGTGCTCATACCGGCAGCCCCTGTGCAGGTTCTACTTTTGCAGGCGGCAGCCCGCCCGTGATTTCCCGGCAGTAGCGCAGGTCAGGAATCATTTTCTGCGGGTTCAGGATGGATTCAGGATTGTAGGCGTTGCGCAGCGTGATCATTACCTGGAGATCGTCTTCAGTAAACAACGCCGGCATGAAGTTCTTTTTCTCTGATCCCACGCCGTGTTCGCCCGTGATCGATCCGCCGACCTTGATGCAATATTCCATGATCTCCCGGGAAGCGTCATGGCTGGCCTGCATCTGTCTGGAGTCGCGCGGATCAAACAGGATCAGCGGATGCAGGTTGCCGTCGCCGGCGTGAAAGACGTTCCCGATGACCAGTCCGTACTTCTCGCTGATCCGTTGAATCTCCGCCAGGGTGGCGGGAACCTTGGTGCGCGGGATAACACCGTCCTGTGTGTAATACGAGGGAGACACGCGGCCCACGGCTCCGAAGGCGGTCTTGCGCCCGAGCCAGAGGAGTTGCCGCTGCTTTTCATCGCGCGCACGGCGCACTTCGCGGGCCTTCTGCCCCATGCAGACTGCCGCGACGGCTTCTGCCTGCTCTTCCACGGCTTCGCGCATGCCCTCGAGCTCAATGAGCAGCACGGCTGCCGCGTCCACCGGATATCCGGCATGGACGTTTTCTTCGACGCAGCGCAGCATCCAGGAATCCAGCATCTCCAGCGCCGCCGGCGTAACACCGCTCTGCGTGATGGCCACCACGGTGTTCGCGGCGTCCTCGACGGAGTTATAGATTCCCAGCAGCGTGGTCACGTGCTCCGGCAGTTTGGTGAGCTTCACGGTAATGGCCGTCACCACGCCCATGGTTCCTTCCGAACCCACGAAAAAGCCGGTCATATCGAGTCCGGTTGAGTCCTGCGCTTTCCCGCCAAACTGCACGATTCTCCCATCCGGCAGCACCACTTCGAGTCCGGTGACGTGGTTCACCGTCACGCCCAGGGCCAGCGTGTGCGGTCCGCCGGAGTTTTCTGATACGTTGCCGCCAATGGTGCAGGCTTTCTGGCTGGAGGGATCGGGTGCGTAGTAATAGCCGTATTTCGCCGCAGCGTTGCTCACTTCAAGGTTGACTACTCCCGGCTGCACGATGGCGCGCTGGTTGGGAATATCGATCTCCAGGATCTTGTTCATGCGCGCCATGGCAAGCATGATGGCTTCCTTGCCGGCGATGGCGCCTCCGCTCAGGCCTGTTCCCGCGCCGCGCGGAACCACAGGGACCTTGTTCTCCGAAGCCAGCCGCATGATCGCGGAAACCTGCTGCGCATTGGCTGGAAAGACCACGGCGCCAGGACGGCTCTTCTCCACTCCGCCGTCGTATTCGTACAGCATCAGCTCTTCCGGACGGTCCAGAACGGATTCGTTGCCGGTGATCTTGCGGAGTTGACGGATGATGGAGGAGTTCATGGCAGATTGCCTAAATTGTAAACCTCTTTCGGCCCCCCAAAGTGGCCCCGAATGTTACCAGATTGCCCGCCAAAATCAATCCATTGCAGACTGCCTGCTACCAGGTGCCCGTCACCCGTTTGCGCAGTGGACGCCGTTCCTGCTTTACTATCATCTGTCTGCCAGCCGCCAGGAGCTTATCCATGTATTACCTGCTGAAAACCGAGCCTTCTGAATACGGTTTCGCCGATCTGCAAAAGGACCTGACCACGGTGTGGGACGGTGTCTCCAACCCGGTGGCGCTCAAGAATCTGCGAGCCATGAATAAAGGCGACAAGCTGGTGATCTACCACACCGGCGATGAGCGCCAGGCAGTTGGCACAGCTACGGTGGAGAGCGCAGACCCTTCGGATGCCAAAAATCCGAAAGTCCGCATCAAGGCCGGACACCTCATCTCCCATCCGGTTCCCCTGTCGGAGATCAAGTTGAGCAAGCTGTTCGCGGATTCGCCCCTGCTGCGCCAGGGCCGCCTCTCCGTGGTGCCGCTCAGCAAAGAACAATACGAGTGGCTCACCGGGCGCTAAAAGCAGTCAGCAATCAGCCGGCGATGCTCAGGGGCTGAATGCTGACCGCCAAATGCTGAGGGCTGGTGGCTTCTCCGATGTGACTCCAATCACATTCGACTGTGACAGTACGCACAGCCTTTGTCACGTGTACTGCGCCAAAGTTTTACAACGTTAATACATGCGCAGGGTGAAACGCGAGCAGTGCC